>SXSX01000176.1 GCA_005793295.1 Burkholderiales bacterium
CTTTGTGATACTGCGCTTAAGAAAGCTCAAGAGATGAGCTTTCGTTAATTTGCTAAACCTTGACCTAGATCAAAGAAACACCCAACCGCTAAAATGAATGGATGACCGACCTCTACAGCGCCCTGGGACTTCGAAGTGATGCCCATTTGGCAGACATTAAAAAGGCATTTCGCCAACTGGCCTCGCTGTACCACCCAGACCGCAACACCGATCCAGACGCCCCCGCACGGTTTAGGCAGGTTCAAGAGGCGTATAACGTCATATCTGATACGGACAAGCGCCAAGCCTACGACGACAACCGCCGGCGCAATCTTTTAGACGCCCCCTTGGTCACGGCGGGTGAAATTTGGAACCACTATCTCGACACAGTCCTTTAAGTCTGCTTTAGCGTTCTTTACGCCCTAGCCCCAAACCATGCAAACCTCTTCATTTTTTAGTCAACTGCGGTCTTCTTACGCCTCGGAAATTGACGACATGACTTTCGATTCCGAGGGAAAAAACGTCTTGCGTCAGCGATTGGGGGAGCGCAGGCAAGAGTTAACTTTTTTGCGCCAGATGATGGAACTCAGCCCCGAGATGGTGTCGGTGGTTTTTCACCAAGGGATGCGGTTTCAAAAGCCCGCAGTGATGGAGCACTTAGTGAGCCTGGAATCTGACGAGTTACCTGACTGGGAGAGTTTGGCCGATGCGATTCAGTTAGAGCCCTGGGCGCAAGCACTGGCGTCGGAGTTAAGCAAGGAGCCCATGGGCGAGTGGTTACTGACGGTGGCGGCGGGTTTGGAGTATTTGTTTGCCAAACCAAGCCATGCTCCCGCGCATGAGAGCGATGACGAGGATGCTGAGGACGGTGAAGAAAACTCAAACCACGACGCCGACACAGAAGAAGAGAAAGAAGCCCGTGCCCGCGAAGAAGCGGGTAACGATTGGATGGTTGAGCAAGGCTTTGACCGAAAAGAATAATGCACGTGAAAGACCTTCCTATGAATACACACCTCGCCCTCATTACTAAAACCCAAAGCCTGATTGCGGCGGGCGACATCGTGGGCGCCGAGTCCGCGTTGGTCGAGTTAGCGGATGCCGAAGGCGACAGCGCCTTGATGGTGGTACTGGAGCAGCTTCCCGCAAAAGATATCTTGGCGGTGATTCGGGAATACGACAACTCCAAAGAGTCCGTGGTGAACCTTCTGGTCTCGCCGGAGCAGTTTGCGCGGGCGGTGGTGATTGAAAAACAATACAAAGACCTTTCGCGTACGCATTTGCGCGGCATGGTTAATTCGGTGATTTTTCGCCCTGGGGCCAATCCGGTTGAATTTTTGACAGCGATTGGTGACCTTGAAGGCGGCAGCGAAGCCTTGGCAGACTATTTTGCAGAACGCTGGAGCCGGGTAGAGGCGTTTGCCAGAACAGGTTTGTTTGATACGGTTGAAGACGATGGAGAGATGCTCACGGAGACCGAGTTGTATGCCAATGCTTACGCTAAGCCCCGTGTAGACGAAGACGAGGTGGCCGACCAAGATTGGATGCAAATGGCGTTTACCTTGCGCTACGAGTGCCCGGATTTGTTCATTGAGATGCTTTTGGTCTTGCGCGCCAAAGCCCGAGCCCATGACATGGGCAGAGGCGAAGAGGCCGAGTTAGAAGAGGACGACGGCAAAGTAGAAACCGGCGACACCGACCGTGGCAAAGCCACTCCTGCAGCCTTAGACGCGGACGAAGAGTCGGCCATTTAATTGCCATGGCAACGCCCAACGCTGAAATTGCGCTTTTCGAGAACCGGGCTTTTTTTGAAAAGGCGCTGCGCTACGGTGTGGCACATGGACTGATTGATGCCGCCAAACTTCAGGCCATTCGCACTGAAGCGCCCAAAGGCATGGTGCAAATCGCACGGTATTTTGGGACTGAGTATTTACGTCCCGATCTCGAAAAAGCCAGGCTACGCATGGTGAACTTGGTGAGCCTTTACCTAGAAAACACTAGCGCAGCAGACCTGCACCACGCCGCTCTTCAACTGCGGGAGAACAGTTTGCTTTCCCGCTCTAAAGGTGGCTCCGATATGCTCAAAGCGATGTTGGGTTTGCCGCAGAACACGCACTTTGGGATGCACGAAGGGCGCGGATTTCGGGACGAGCAGATTCCGATTTTGGAACGCTGGACGCTGAAGTCTTTAGACGAGTTCAACGCTGAACTTGCCAAGCGCCAGCGGGTGGCACAGGTGATGGATACGGCGATTTGGTTTGCCCAAGCGTGGGGCCTTGATGTGGACACCCTGGAAGACGAAGGCAAAGATGCAGAAGCGGTGATCCGAACTGCGCTGATCATGGGCTCAGGGTCGGGCAAACCAACGGATGCGCCGGACTGGGTTCGATTTCAAAAGCGCATTGAAGCGTTAAGAAAAAAATCCGGCGCCACAAAACCGCCCGCCTTCGCCCTGCCCTCGGATTTTCCGCAAGAACTGCAAGCGGCAGCCCTTGCGTTGGTAGATTCTGTGCGCAGCGATTGGCCCAAAATAATAGACGCCTCCATCAGCGTTAAAAAGCTTTTCAACCAAACGCCCGCATTCATGGGCCGCTACTTTTGGCTTGATGACGGCTTGGCTGAAGTAGAAGAATACGAGCGTGAGGTGTCTGCAGCGTGGGACAAAGCCACGGGCGGGCACGAGGACGAAGGCTCTTTGCTCACGCTGTTTTTGGGATTGGCCGCTGGCGCCACGCCTCAAACTTTGTTGAGCGAGAAGTCGGCTGCAACGCTGATTCGAAAAATCAGGAAGTCCGGCTTTAAGCCTGAATTGGCAACGCAATTTATCCAAACCCATGCGCCCGCCCAGTTTCAATCTGACTATGCGCAGATGTGGGAATCGTTTGTGGAAGAAGGACGCGACACGCTAGAAAGCGACGCAGACTACGCCTTGCACGATGCCTTGGCACTGTTACGCCGCGAGTGCAACGTCACCAAAACCTAAAAAACGCAGGGAAAGCCAGAGCGATTCCTACCGCAGATGCTTGAACATTTTGGCGGCGAAACGCTCAGGAATACTCGCGCGGCGCGGGCCGGGAACCAAGGTAAAAGCCTCCCCCGCTTGTAGCGTACCGGGAACATCCACCGCCAAATAAAACCCACAAAAACCGCTGAGCGCCATCGCCTTGGCTGCCGTGTTGTAACCCATAGCCACGTTGAATTTAAAACAAGGTTCGCGCGGCTGCGTGACCCGCAAGGCGCAGTTTTTAAACCGCAATACATCGCCGACCCACACATCGGTTTCCAATACACCTGAAAGGGTTAAGTTTTCGCCTAGGGATCCGTAAGCGAGCGCGGTGTCAATCCCACCAAGGCCTTCGGCCTCTCGCGCCTTGCGCCAAAAATCGTAATGTTCTAGCGGGTAGGCATACACCGCTTTTTCTAAACCGCCATGAACCGATGGATCGGCTTGTTCATCCGTCTCCAACCCCAAAGGGCCCACAGAAGTGGCCTCAGTCAACGCAGTTTTGTGCATCGCCGTCAAAATGCTGCGGCCTTGCATCATCACTTTGCGGGCTTGGCCCGCTTGAACTCCTAGAAGTTGCATCAAAGCGCCTGCTGCATCCGCACTCCGCTGCGTGCGGAATACTTGACTGTGGCTTCCAACTTTTCAAGGTCTACCGACGCGTTGCGGGTGCCGTACACATTCGCTCTGAGCCACTCGCATTCGGCTTGCACTGCCGCTTCGTCGCTTAAACGGGTATGCCACACTTTTTGGTCCCCATTCCAACGGTAGCCGCGCTGTCTGAGTGTGTCTTTGGCTTCAAACGGCGCGTGGGTCGCTTGCAAGCGAAAAGCCGGGTTTTTAGCCGCGGTCAGCAGCGCAGCAAATCCGGTGGACACCGCCGCCTTTGGCAGGGGTGCGGCCAAAACCGCGATCAAGGCGTGACAGTCCATTTCCGCACGGTGTGCGTCGTAAAAAAGACCCAATGCGTGGGCGAGCATTTCGAGCTTGCTCGAACTTCGGCCTTGGGCTTTCCAGTCAATATCTGCAAACGAACAGGCCCAAGCGAATTCTTTGAATAAAGGCAGGCGCGATTCGCAAAACGGGCGGTCAAAGCCGGCGTTGTGGGCGATGATCACATTGACGCCGTCAAGCATCTGCGCGATTCGAGCCTCATCAAGGCGCTTGCCCTTGACGTCGGCGTCGGTGATGCCCGTAATTTCGGTGATTTGGGCTGGGATGGGAATGCCCGGGTCTTCGAGTTCGTCAAAAACGATCACCTCGCCTACAGGCAAACCCGTTGCGTTATCAATGTCCACCCGCAATAAGGCCAATTCAATGATCTTGTCTCGCGTGGAATCTAGCCCAGTGGTTTCGGTGTCTAACACCAGCACCCGCGTCACGCTGGCTGCGCCTGCATCAGGCCAATGCAAACGCGGCTTTAAGCGGCGCATCACCCGAAAATCAGGATCGGCTTGGAGCGTTTGCGCCAAGGCTTCTAGATCGTTAAGGTTTGGGAGTGGCGCAGGGGGTTGGGGCTTCACAACACGGGTCTTCTTTTTGGGGGGCGGAACCGGATCCACCCGCAACTCGGGAAACAGGTCGGCATTTTGGAGGGCTGCGTTCAAGGTTGCGTCCTATGCAAAGGGGTGCACGAGAGAGGTACTTTCAAGGGCCCCATTATTGCCTCTATCATCAAGCCTTCATTTTTAGACCCATCGACAAAGCCTGCGCATGACACTCCCCCTTTCCCCCGCAAAACCCCTTCGCCCGCTCAAAGGCGTTCGCATAGTGAGCTTGGCCTTGAACCTACCCGGGCCTGCAGCCATGATGCGCTTACACGCTATGGGGGCCCATTGCACCAAGCTCGAACCTCCCGCTCCTGCGAAGGCCCCCAAAGGCAGCTCGGGTGACCCCATGGGCATGTACAACCCCGCAGCCTATGGCGTTTTGCACCAAGGTATCAAAATCGCAAGCCTCGACCTGAAGTCGGAAAAAGGACAAAAGGCACTGCACCAAACGCTGGCGAAAGCCGACGTTTTATTAACCTCGTTTCGCCCTTCGGCCATGCACAAACTTGGGCTCGACTGGAAGACATTGCACCGCCAACACCCCAACCTGTCGTTGGTGCAAATTTTTGGGGCGAGCGGGGACCGCGCAGAGGAACCGGGTCATGACCTCACGTATTTGGCTGAAAGCGGCCTGATTCAAGGCATGGAACTCCCACCGACTTTGTACGCCGATATGGGCGGCTCGTTGATGGCCAGTGAAGCCGTCTTGCAAGCGCGCTTACAGCAATTACAAACTGGCAAAGGCGTCGCAGTGACCGTCGCGTTATGCGACGCCGCGAATTACCTGGCCTTGCCGCGCACCTGGGGCCTGACAGTTCCAGGTGCCGCAGTGGGCGGCGGGCACGCTGGCTACCGGATGTATGCCTGCAAGGACGGGCGTGTTGCCGTAGCCGCGCTAGAGCCCCATTTTGCGGCCGCTTTAGCCAAAGAAGCAGGACTTGCCAGCTCCCAAATTCAAGCCATGTTCTCTAGGGAAGCGCACGCGGCTTGCAGTGCGTTTTTTGCAGGCAAAACACGCAAACAGCTCGAAGCGATTGGGGCAGCCAAAGACATTCCGCTGTTCACGCTTTCGAAATAGCGGCACCCGCAGAGCATAAATCTCCACGTTTGCGGACTTAGGGCTTAGGTCGGGCTTTGCGCAAGGAGCCGAGTTTGTTTTTCTCAGAACCTGTCACACGCGGCGGCAATCCGGTGTGCTGGGTCAAAAGTCGGCCTGCGACTGGGGTACTGTTTTTTCGCCGAGCGCTTTGGTAAGCGCCGTCATTCAAAGGCTGAAAGGTCGGGATCAGATGGTGTTTTCCGTTGCCAATCAGATCCGCGCGGCCCATGCTTTTCAGCGCCTCGCGCAACAGCGGCCAGTTGTTGGCATCGTGGTAGCGTAAAAACGCCTTGTGCAACTTTCGCCGCTTCTCGCCGCGCACGATATCGACCGACTCGTCTGCGCTTTCAATACTGCGGTGAATTTTTCTCAGCGGATTGCGCCCGGAGTGGTACATGGCCGTCGCTGTGGCCATGGGGCTGGGGTAAAAGGTTTGAACTTGGTCGGCCCGAAAACTATTTTTCTTTAACCAAACGGCCAAGTGCATCATGTCTTCGTCGGTGGTTCCAGGGTGCGCAGCAATAAAGTAAGGAATTAAAAACTGCTTTTTACCGGCCTCTAAAGAGTATTTGTCAAACAAGGTCTTGAACTTTTCATACGAGCCAATCCCAGGCTTCATCATTTTGGTCAACGGGCCTTGTTCGGTATGCTCAGGCGCGATCTTCAAATAAC
>SXSX01000177.1 GCA_005793295.1 Burkholderiales bacterium
ACCAACAGCTACAAGCGTTTGGTCCAAGGCTATGAAGCGCCTGTCAAGTTGGCGTACTCTTCACGCAACCGCTCTGCCTCGATTCGCATTCCCTTTGTAGCAAACCCCAAAGGCCGCCGCATTGAAGCCCGCTTCCCTGATCCATTGATGAACCCGTACCTCGGTTTCGCTGCGTTGATGATGGCTGGTTTAGACGGCGTTGAAAATAAAATCCATCCCGGCGAAGCCGCCACCAAAGACCTGTACCACCTCCCACCCGAGGAAGACGCGTTGGTCCCAACCGTGTGCCACAGCTTGGACCAGGCCTTGGATTGCCTCAATGCAGACCGCGCGTTCTTGACCAAAGGCGGCGTGTTCTCTGACAGCATGCTCGATGCCTATATCGAATTGAAAATGGGCGAAGTCACACGCTTGCGTATGGCGACACACCCTATTGAATTCGATATGTACTACTCGCTCTGATGCGCAGTTTTTCCCCGAAAAGCGTGACCGCAATTCGGGGAATGCAAGCGCCACAACGCTTGGAAAAAAAGGACGGCTTGCGCCGTCCTTTTTGTTTGCCCTTGATCTTCACGTTTTTTGTAAGTGGCTTTGCCTATGCGCAAAGCTCGGTGTACCGTTGCGGTAACGAATACACCAACCAAGTTACTTCTGATAAAGCGGGTGCTTGTAAATTAGTTTCGGCGGTGACTGTCACGGTCATCCCTGCGCCCCAAAGTGTTCGCGGTGTGCCCGCAACAACTCCAACGACTTCAACGAGCCAAGAGCAAAAGAAAAAAGATGCCGATGCTCGCTGGATTTTGGAGACGGAATTAAAAAAGCTTGAAGCTCGGCAAACAGACTTAAAAACTGAATACAACCAAGGCGCACCCGAAAAACAAGGTGCAGAGTCTCGCAACCATCAGAAATACGTAGATCGCATTGCGCAACTCAAAGACAGTTTGAGTCGTAATGCAGACGATATAGCGGGACTTCGCCGAGAATTAGAACGCTTGTCCGCGAACCGATAACGGACTGCGCTTTTTTGTGACCCCGCCTTCTCCGTTCATACCCTATGACTTGCTGGCGACCTTGGTCGCCGTAGTACGCACTGATGGGGTGGTTGTTTTTTCGAACGCTGCACTAGAAGATGCACTTGGAATTTCGAGACGCACCATCGTGGGGTCTTCTTTTACGGATGTCTTTATTGAGCCTGGGCCGTTGCGCGATGCCATTCAGGGCGCAAATCAAAATACTTTTTCCGCCTTGCGGTATGACGCTTTTTTGCGGCGAGTCGGGCTTGAGCCCCTGCCGGTTCATGTGATCGTGACACGCGCTGACCAAAGTAACCAAATCGTAGTTGAGTTGGTTCCCTTAGAACAACAGACGCGCCAAGAACGTGAAGAGCGGCTCGCAGAACAAGCCCAAGCCAACAAAGAACTCATCCGAAATTTAGCGCACGAGATTAAGAATCCCTTGGGAGGTATTCGAGGTGCGGCGCAGTTGCTTGAGATGGAGATCGACTCGACGGGGCTGACCGAATACACCCAAGTCATTATTCGCGAGGCCGACCGTCTCCAGCTTTTAGTGGACCGTTTGCTAGCGCCGCATAGACGCCCGCATACCGTGGGAGACGTCAATATCCACGAAGTTTGCGAGCGGGTTCGATCTTTGATTCTGGCCGAGTTCCCCAAAGGATTGCGGGTGGTACGTGACTATGACATCTCGATCCCCGAGTTTCGCGGGGACCGGGAGCAACTAATTCAAACCGTACTCAATATCGCTCATAACGCCTGCCAGGCGCTGTCTGAGCGCATGGGGCAGGGCGATGCCAGCCTGACATTTTGTACACGGGTGTGTCGCCAGATTACTTTTGGCAAACAACGCTACCGCTTGGCATTGGAATTGCATGTCATAGACAACGGACCGGGGATACCCGATTCGATCAAAGACCGCATTTTTTATCCCTTGGTATCTGGACGAGACGGCGGTTCTGGCCTGGGCTTGACCTTGGCGCAAACCTTTGTGCAACAGCACCAGGGGTTGATCGAAGTCGAAAGCGTGCCTGGTCGAACCGATTTCAAAATTTTGATTCCCTTGCCATAAATGTTAAACATTCGAAAGTGCCTGCCATGAAGCCGATTTGGATCGTAGACGATGACCAGTCCATCCGATTCGTCTTGGAGAAAGCCCTGTTGCGCGAGCAACTCCCAACCCGCAGTTTTTCTAATCCGCGCGATGTTCTTGCTGCGCTTAACAACAGCGTCGACGAAGATGGCCCTCAAATTCTTGTCAGCGATATCCGTATGCCAGGCGGCTCAGGCTTGGAACTTTTAGAAAAAGTCAAAGCTAAACATCCTGGTTTGCCCGTCATTATCATGACGGCCTTCTCGGATTTAGACAGCGCAGTGAGCGCGTTTCAAGGCGGTGCGTTTGAGTATTTGCCAAAACCTTTTGACCTTCCAAAAGCGGTTGAATTGATTCGCCGCGCTGTTCAAGAAAGCCAACGCGAAGAAGTCTCGGAAGAACGCATGGGCGAGACGCCGGAAATGCTAGGCCAAGCGCCCGCCATGCAAGATGTGTTTCGTGCGATTGGTCGCTTAAGCCAAAGCAATGTGACCGTCATGATTACTGGCGAGTCGGGCTCCGGAAAAGAGCTCGTTGCCCGCGCCTTACACAAACACTCCACCCGCGCCAGTGGCCCTTTTGTTGCCATTAATACCGCAGCGATTCCTAAAGAATTGTTGGAAAGTGAATTGTTCGGGCATGAGCGTGGTGCGTTTACGGGGGCGCAAACCCAGCGCCGTGGGCGCTTTGAGCAAGCCGATGAAGGCACTTTGTTTCTCGATGAAATCGGTGACATGCCGTTTGAGTTGCAAACCCGGTTGCTGCGAGTGCTCAGTGATGGTCACTTTTACCGTGTTGGCGGCCACACGGCTGTGAAAACCAATGTGCGAGTGATCGCTGCGACGCACCAAGACCTCGAAACCCGCGTCAAAGAAGGCGCGTTTCGCGAAGACTTGTTTCACCGTCTGAACGTCATTCGCTTGCGCTTGCCAGCACTGCGTGAGCGCAAAGAAGACATTCCCATGCTCACCCGCCATTTTTTGCAACACAGCGCAAAACAACTGGGTGTTGAGCCCAAACGTATTTCAGATACTGCGTTGGCGGCGATGGAAAACTTTGCCTTTCCGGGCAACGTGCGCCAACTTCAAAATATCTGCCATTGGCTG
>SXSX01000178.1 GCA_005793295.1 Burkholderiales bacterium
CGAATCCGACTTTTTGGAACAAGAAGAATGCCTTGCGGGTGCGCCGCGAATTTACGGACAACTGGTCAGCATACTTGGGAAATACAGCAAATTTGCCACTGCGGGAGAAAAAGCCGCTGTTCGCAATACGCCTACTTTACAGCTGCACCCCGCAAATAAAGAGGCTTAACTTTTCTCGTGCTGATGCACGAAAAAAAGTTCTACACAGCCAGCGCTCCGATCACGCAGCAAGCCGAAGCGACTTTAGTTAAGACAGAGCGCATAGCCAACCAATCTTGGGCACCGAGCCTTGGGTAGACCCGCAAGTCCACCCAAAAACAAACCCAAAGTAAAACGGCCAAGCCCCACAAACCCATCCCTAAGGGCACCAGTAAAGCCAGCCAAGCAAAAAGGCTTGGCGTCACTCCCCAAAGCAAAAAAGGCGTGGTTTGATCGGGCTCCTCCAAGCCGTGCATAGCAAGACCCCAATGAATAGCGCCTAAAAAGCTTGCGATAGTTGCGGCATACGTTAGCAAAGCGTGGGCCAGTTGAAGTCGCAATGGGTCTTGAAAAAACCAAGTCGCAAGGCATAGACAAATAAAAGGGAGTAGCCCCGCATAGCCCAATCGGGGAGCCCACACAGGCGGAATTTGAGACTTTATCTGAAGCGTCAAGTGTTATCTCTTGGCGGTGATGAAGGAGTTGGTTCGTTTCTAACCTCATCGGCAGGAGTCAAAGCAGGGAGACACATTTTTTCACCATCCCACTGCTGCCCGCACCAACAGCGGCCAGAGTCGTCAATGATACAAGTACCTGTTCCGCAACACCGCTCATCATCTGTCATAGCCAACTTTCAAAAAATATCTCCATCTATTGGAGTTCTGGAGTTCAGCAGTGAGGGCGACGGTGGTCCGCAATCTTGTTATCTAAGTATGGCATCTCTGGATGTCTCAGCGCCCTGTGTTTAGTCACCCGCCCACGCACACGCATACGCCACATTTTAAAAGAACTGCTTATTAAGTGGTTTCGCATCAACCAAATCACGTCCGGTTCACTCACACCCCATTGCGACTGGATCGTTTCAAAAGTAGTTCTATCTTCCCAAGCCCGTTGAATAATCAAAGACAGATCGCCAGGCGAAAGGTGGGCGAATTTGGCTAGTTTGGATCCCATTTTCAAATCACCATATGCCACTGAAAGACAGAATTTGGGGCTTTAGGAAGCAAGGGCACAGAAAGAGGTTTCAATCGAAACCGGCCTAAGGCCTCCTCAAATAAAGACGGCTCTTGAGGTTCGGCATCCACAAAATCGGCCAAGGTGGACCCTTCTAATTCGTCGCGAATGACCGCCTGCAAACCTAGCTCATAGGCGCTTGGCGCAAGATTGGGGTTTTCCAACTCTGAGGGCGCTGACTGAAGGGTCGTTTCAAACACTTTGGCAACTTCCCACACGCTGATATCAGAAGGCTTTCCCTGAATGTGGTACCCCCCGCCAGGGCCTTTCGCAGCGCTAACGATACCGCTGAGCTTGAGCGTTTTTAATATGTATTCAAGGTAGGAGACGGAGATCCCTAAATGGGAAGACATCTCGTCGGTTGTAATGTTGCGATGGATTGCGTTTTTTGCAAGGAAAACACTCACCTCGATCGCGCTGATTGTTTTGTTGGAAATCACGGAAACCTCTTTTAATGAGTAGAGTTAACCTGTATTTTGACGAAATAAAGTAGTATTTTGACTAATAACCAAAAATTAATTGCATAATATCAACTCAAAACCTACTCAATCTAAAATTTTGACATCTACCAACACCCACCCGCTGCAGTCATACCGCATTGGCGCTGTCTCGCAAACCACCGGCATCCCCGTCTCAACTCTTCGCATTTGGGAAAAACGGTACCAAGCTTTTAGCCCCATTAAATCGCCAGGCAATCACCGGATATTTGATGAAAGTGACGTTTCCAAAGCATTACTTTTAAAGCAGCTTTCACAGCAAGGCCATGCCATCAGCGCGATCGCTGGAATTGACGTTGATCAATTGCGTCGGATCAGCAACCAATCAATCCACCCCAAAGCAAGAGCTCTAAAGAACGCCACGGGTGAAAATCCAACGACTTTCTTGGCCGTGGTGGGCTTAGGGATGGCCAACCGCATTGAATCCAAAAAATTCATCCAACTATTTCAAGACAGTCCGTTGAAGGTGAGCCATGTGTTTCAAAACGTAGAAGATGCGCTCAACGTTGAAATCCCTAGCAATGCCAGAGTGTTGCTTGTGAAGGTGAACTCTCTTCAACCTCATGTACAAAAAACGCTACAAGAATTGAAGAAAAAACACGTCTTTGAGCAGACGATTGTGGTCTACAACTTCGCCACTGAGGCGATGGTACAGGCATTGAAGGGGGCGGGAATTGTTGTTCGCCGCGAGCCTATCTCCGACACTGAACTGGCGGATCTTCTTCAATCTGTTTTATTCGTTGACTCCACACGCGCCCAAGAATTTGGTACAGACAGCTCCGTCATCACAGCGCGTAAATTTTCAGAAACCACCCTCAGCCGCGTTGCCTCCATTTCTACCAACGTTCTTTGCGAATGCCCTCGGCATGTCGCAGAGCTCATTTCTCAGTTGGCGAGTTTTGAGGAATACAGCCAAGAGTGCTTAAACAAGAGCCCTGAAGATGCGCACCTCCATTCCTATTTGCAATCTATTTCTGGATCTGCACGGTGCTTGTTTGAGAATGCCTTAGAAAAAATTGCAAAGCATGAGGGTATTGACATCAACGAAAGATCCGCATGAGCTCAAATTTATCTGAACGCTATGACCTTAACGTTCTTGGAACATCTTTGATCGCTTGCTCTTACGACCCTCTAACAGGCTATTACCGCGATGGTTGCTGTACAACGGATGCGCAGGACCAAGGCAGCCATGTGATTTGCGCCATAGTCACTCAGGAATTCTTGGGTTTTTCTCTTTCTCGTGGAAACGACCTGCTGACCCCTCGCCCAGCGTTTCGCTTTTCAGGCTTGAAACCGGGAGACCGCTGGTGCCTGTGCGCAAGGCGCTGGCTCGAAGCGTTTGAAGCCGGCGTTGCGCCTGCAGTCGTTTTGGCTTCAACCCATGCCAACGCCCTCGCCTTTGCGTCGCTAGACCAATTGAAATCATGCACTCATGCGCCTTTGCAATAAATGCCAGAGGCAAGTGTGAATCCTTCCTTCAAAGGCAATAAAAAATACCCACCCACCAAGCCTTGTAAGCAGTGTGGGCGTGAAATGACGTGGCGAAAAGCATGGGCTAAGAACTGGGAATCTGTTTTGTATTGCTCTGACGCATGTCGGAAAAAAAGATAGGTCGGGAATTATGCGAAACCTTGTTATCGTTTTGGGCGATCAGCTGAGTGAAGAGGCATCCGCATTGGTTGACTTCGATCCTGCACAGGATGCAGTTTGGATGGCGGAGGTCGACGAAGAATCCACGCACATCATTTCCTCAAAACAACGTACAACGCTTTTTCTAAGTGCGATGCGTCACTTCGCCCAGGACTTTAAAAAGAAGGGCTGGGCTGTCCATTACAGTGAGATCGATAGCGAAGACAACACGGGGACATTAGATGGGGAATTAGCGAAGACCATCAAACTCACAAAACCGAAAAAATTAATCATGACGACGCCTGGAGATTGGCGAGTTCTCCAAAAAATACGTGATCTTTCTCGCGAAACAAATCTAGACCTAGACATTCGAGACGATACCCATTTTTTTAGCACTGTCCGTGATTTTTCAGATCATGCAGCGTCGCGGAAGCAATTGCGTTTAGAGTTTTTTTACCGCGAAATGCGGCTGAAAAATGGCATCTTGATGGATGGGAAAAAGCCGATAGGTGGTGCCTGGAATTTTGATGCTGAAAATCGCGAGAGTTTTGGCAAACAGGGGCCGGGAGAATTGCCCCAACCCAGTCGCTTTGAACCCGGCGCGATTACCAAAGAAGTCATCCAATTGGTCAATCGACGTTTTGCCAGCCATCCGGGATCCATCGCTACTTTTGGCTGGCCTGTAAATCGGTTGCAGGCGTTACAAGCCCTTGATGCATTCATTCAACATCGGCTTCCTCATTTTGGGCGTTTTGAGGACGCTATGTGGGAAGGCGAGGCTTGGTTGTATCACTCGCATCTGTCTTGCGCCTTGAATTTAAAACTCCTGAACCCAAGAGAGGTGGTTGCGGCTGCGTCGCAGGCATACCAACAAGGACTTGCACCATTGGCTTCCGTTGAAGGCTTTATTCGGCAAATCTTAGGGTGGCGGGAATTTGTTCGTGGCATCTATTGGACTCAGATGCCAAGCTACATTGATCGCAACGAAATGAAGGCCACTGCCCCACTCCCCAGTTTCTACTGGACAGGCGCAACCGACATGGCTTGCATGCGGGATGCGATTCAACAAACGCTTCAACACGGTTACGCACACCACATCCAACGACTGATGGTCACCGGTTTGTATGCTTTGCTGCTTGGCGTCAAGCCAAAAGAAGTGCACGCGTGGTACTTGGGTGTTTATGTGGATGCCGTGGAATGGGTAGAGCTCCCCAATGTGCTTGGCATGAGCCAATTTGCAGACGGAGGGCTCATGTCAAGCAAGCCGTATATTGCCAGCGGAAAATATATTGATCGCATGAGCAATCACTGCAAAGGGTGCCGTTTTGATCCTGCACAATCGACCGGCGAAACCGCTTGCCCATTCACCACCTTATATTGGGATTATCTCGACCGTCACGCCGACCAACTTGCAAAAAATCCGCGTATGCTGATGCAACTTAAAAACCTCAACAGGTTGACGTCTACCCAGCGAGAGCTCATCACATCCCAAGCAAAATCTTTGAAGGAGTCAGTCCATGCTGAAATATAAACTCGCTGCATTGGTATTCACTGTAAGCGCTCTATGGATTGGACATGCTATGGCTACTGAAGAACCTTCCTACAAAGTTTTAGTCACGGAAAATTCATTTGAGATTCGGCAATACGCCCCGATGCTGATCGCTGAGACTTTGGTTGAGGGTGATATGGATGAGGCATCAAGCAAAGGCTTTCGACTGATCGCTGATTTTATTTTTGGCAATAACCAAGCTTCAAATTCGCAGCTCAAGTCAAAAATCGCCATGACTGCGCCAGTGACAGCGGAACCCCAATCGTCCAAAATTGCAATGACAGCGCCCGTCACTTTGGAACCGTCGTCAGCTGCAATGACTATGCAAACCGCCAACCAATGGCGAATAAGTTTTGTGATGCCAAGCCAGTACACCATGGACACCATCCCAAAACCAAAAAACAACGCCGTTCGTTTGAAAGAAATTCCAAGTAAGTACTTTGCTGTTCATACCTACTCGGGGTTCAACAACCTCGCCCGGGTTCAAAGCAAGACGGATGAAACATTGGCTTGGGCCGGAATGCGGTCACTGAAAATGATCGGAACGCCTCAAATTTCCAGGTATGACCCGCCCTGGACTTTGCCTATTTTTCGACGCAATGAAATCATGGTCGAGATTTCAACGCCCTAAATCAAGCGTAGCGCTGACTCGCCAACTTAGCGCCTTCAGCCAAGGCCTTGAGCTTGCGCTCAGCCACATCACGCGTCATAGGCGCCAGACCGCAGTTGGTGCAAGCAATCAAACGGTGTTTAGGTACGAACTGCAAAGCGCGGCCAATGGTGTCGGCGATTTGTTCTGGCGTTTCAATTTCTGCGCTGGCGACATCGATGACCCCGACCATCACGTCTTTGCCTTCAAGCAACTTCATCATTTCCATGGGTACATGCGAATGAAAACATTCCAAACTCACCTGTTGGATGCTGCTCTTAGCTAACGCTGGGAATACTTTTTCGTACTGACGCCATTCGTCACCCAGCGTTTTTTTCCAGTTGTTGTTGGCTTCTATTCCGTAGCCGTAACAAATATGAACCGCAGTGGTACAGGTCAAGCCTTGCGCTGCGCGCTCGAGCGCTTTGACACCCCAATCGGCGGCCTCGTCCATATACACATTGAAGGCAGGCTCATCAAACTGAATGATATCCACGCCATCGGCTTGGAGGGCCAGCGCCTCTTGGTTGAGAAGCTCCGCAAAAGCCATCGCCATTTTGACTTTGTCGCCATAAAAACGGTCAGCCACGGTATCGACAATCGTCATCGGGCCGGGCAAGGTGAATTTCAGTTTTTTCTTGGTATGGGCCCGCGCCAATTGGGCCTCAAAGGCATGTACCCGCCCTTTTAAGCGCAACGGGGCAATCACCTGAGGAACCTGGGCATCGTAGCGGTTGTTGCGAATGCCCATGGTGACCTTGTTTTCAAAGTCGATGCCTTCCACGTGCTCTACAAAGCCATGAACGATATGCTGCCGCGCTTGTTCGCCGTCTCCAATGACATCAATTCCTGCGTCCTCTTGCGCCTTGATCCACAGCAAGGTGGCGTCGCGCTTAACCTGTAGCAACTCATCACCTTGCGCTTTCCACTGGGGCCACAGTTTTTCTGTTTCTGCAAGCCAAGCGGGTTTGGGAAGGCTTCCGGCGATTGCGGTAGTGAACATCAATACTCCTTGAAGGGGTAGCAAAATGAGACTGCGAAAAAATTACGCTTTGAGATCGACTTGACGCCCTTTGGCTTGGGCCTGGCTTTCTTGTTTTTCTTTGACCCGCGTATAGGTGGTCTGGGCTTGTTCGTTTTGATGGATAGGCTTGGGATCAGGCCGTGGCGCGTCGTCCGCTTTTTTAGTCACTGCTTTGACGGGTTCGCGCGGCGGTTGTACCTGCGCTGGCGCTGGACGCTGAGAGACAGAAGAGACGCTCATCACAATCCTTAAGGCTTTGAAGGGTTTCGCGCTTGAGTTTAACGCTACCGGCTATTTTTCGCAGGCGACCATTTCATAGGTGTGAAGTTGATAGACTTCCCCCAATGACCGAAGACGCAAAGCAACACACCCCCATGATGACCCAGTACCTGGGTTTGAAGGCGGACTACCCCGATACCCTGTTGTTTTATCGAATGGGTGACTTCTATGAAATGTTTTATGAAGATGCCGAAAAAGCATCGCGACTCCTTGATATCACCCTCACCCAACGCGGCCAAAGCGCCGGTGTGCCTATCTCCATGGCGGGCGTGCCGTTTCACGCAATGGAGGGTTACCTCGCTAAGTTGATTCGCCAAGGGGAGTCGGTTGCGATTTGTGAACAAGTCGGAGAAGTAGGCGGCAAAGGGCCGGTAGAGCGCAAGGTGGTTCGGGTGGTCACCCCTGGAACGCTAACGGACTCCGAACTCTTGAGCGAAAAATCAGAATCTCTTTTGATGGCGGTACACCTTGGCCCGCGTAACCGCTGTGGCCTGGCTTGGCTTAGCGTGACCCAAGGCGTGATTCATCTGGCCGAATGCGCCAACGACGAAGCCACTGACTGGATCGCCCGCATTGCGCCAAGCGAGCTGGCCTACAACAGCGCGGTTACCAACGCTTTTGAAGATCGCCTTAAACGTCTGCGCTCGGGCAGCAAGTTGTACCTGACCGCCCGCCCGGAGTGGCAATTTGACAGCGCCTTAGGTCAGCGCAAATTGCTGGAAGTTTTGCATGCGGCAAGCCTGGAAAGCTGGAATGCCCAAACACTAGACATGGCCCACGCGGCAAGCGCCGCGCTGCTCGCCTATACAGAACACACCCAAGGCCGGGCGTTGGCCCATATCAGCGCGATTGAAGTTCAACGCAACGGCGAACTCATCGATTTACCAGCAACCACCCGGCGCAATTTAGAGTTAACCCAAACCCTGCGCGGCGAAGACGCACCCACCCTGTTTTCTTTGTTAGACACCTGCATGACCGGGATGGGCAGCAGGCAGCTCAAAAGCTGGCTATTGGAACCTCGGCGCGACCGCTCCCAAGCCCAACTGAGGTTAGATGCCATTGAAGCCCTGCGCGGGGAAAGCAGCGTCAGCGCGCTGTTTTCAACATTGCGCAGCCACATCAAAGGCAGCGCTGATGTGGAGCGCATTACTGCCCGCTTGAGTCTGCGCCAGGTTCGACCTCGCGAGTTAGTGGGTTTGTTGCAGACTTTGCAAAAAACCACTGCGCTGTCTCAAACTCTAGAACAGTTTCAAACATCACAGGGCTTGCTTAGCCGCATAGCAGCCCATTTACAGCCACCCTCCGAATGCGCCCAACTTTTGCATGCCGCTATCGCGCCCGAGCCTGCGGCGCTGGTGCGGGATGGCGGTGTGATTGCCAGCGGTTTTGACGCCGAGCTTGATGAGCTTCGCGCTATTCAGACTAACTGCGACGCCTTTTTACTGGACCTCGAAACCCGCGAGCGCGAACGCACAGGGATTGCGAATTTGCGGGTGCAGTTCAACAAAGTCCACGGGTTTTTTATTGAAGTTACCCAAGGCCAAGCCAGCAAAGTTCCTGAAGACTATCGCCGCCGCCAAACCCTCAAAAACGCTGAGCGTTTTATTACCCCCGAACTCAAAGCCTTTGAAGACAAAGCCTTGAGCGCCCAAGAGCGCGCCTTAGCCCGCGAGAAGTGGTTGTTTGAAAACTTACTGGATCAACTTCAAATTTTTGTGCCCGCGCTGACACGACTGGCGCGAGCGCTGGCTGCGCTTGACGCCTTGTGCGCCTTGGCAGAGCGGTCGCTTACTTTGGGATGGTGTGCCCCCCAGTTTGTGGACCAGCCTTGCATTGATATTGACCAAGGTCGCCACCCCGTCGTTCAAGCCCGCTTAGGCGAACTCAGCAGCGGCAACTTTATTGCCAACGACACCCGCTTGGGGCCCAAGCAAAGAATGCAAGTCATCACCGGCCCCAACATGGGCGGTAAATCAACCTACATGCGCCAAGTGGCAATCATTGTCTTGCTCGCCAGCGTGGGTTCTTATGTTCCCGCAAGCCGCTGCACCCTGGGGCCCATTGATGCGATCCACACCCGCATCGGCGCTGCCGACGATTTAGCCAACGCCCAATCCACATTTATGTTGGAAATGGTCGAAGCCGCTCAAATACTCCACAGCGCAACACCGCAGTCATTGGTTTTGATGGATGAAATTGGCCGTGGGACTTCCACCTTTGACGGCCTGGCACTGGCCAGCGCCATTTCCACCCAGCTGCATGACAAAACCCAAGCCTTTGTGCTGTTTGCTACCCATTACTTTGAGCTCACGGAGTTTCCTGCAACCCATCATGGCGCAGTCAATGTGCATGTGAGCGCGGCCGAATCAGGGCGCGATATCGTCTTCTTACACGCCATAGAGCCCGGCCCCGCCAGCCGCAGTTACGGGATTCAAGTGGCGCGACTGGCTGGCATGCCCGCTGCCGTTCTCAACCAAGCCCGCAACACTTTACAAGCGCTCGAACAAAACGCCTCTGCGTCTCAAGCGCAGGTGGATTTATTTGCTCCCGCGCCCACCGCCGAACTGGCCGCGCCTAGCCTGCTAGAAACGATGCTCAGTAGCATGAACCCGGACGGGATGAGCCCCCGCGAGGCGATGGATGCGCTTTACCAGCTCAAAGCGCTCCAATCCAAGTCATAAATCTTTCATCCCCCTCCTTTCAAATCGACTGCATGATCCCCATTGTTTTTTCCCACGGCAACAGCTTTCCTGCCAGTACCTACAAGCAACTCTTTAAGCATTTACGCGCCCGGGGTTTTAGCGTCAAAGCCATCGACAAACTCGGACACGACCCGCAATATCCTGTCAGCAACAATTGGCGGCACTTGGCAGAACATGTATCCGACTTCGCCCAAGAGCAATGCGACAAAGCAGGCGAGCCGATTTGGCTGGTCGGCCATTCTTTAGGTGGATTTTTAAGTCTCATGGCTGCGGCAAGGCACCCCAGAATTGCCAAAGGCGTCGTGCTGATTGATGCGCCCTTGCTAGGCGGTTGGCGCTCTACCGCTTTGGGCATGATTAAAGGAACCCAACTGGTGGGCTCTTTGTCACCTGGCGCAGTCAGCCACAAACGACGCAATAGCTGGCCGAGTATCGAAGCCGCTTTTGAGCACTTTCGCCATAAAAAGGCATTTGCGAAATGGGACCAAGACGTTCTCATGGACTACGTGAGCCTGGGAACGATCGAGGAAGACGGTAAACGCGTTTTGGCTTTTAACCGCGAGATTGAAACCGAGATTTACAACACGATTCCTGACAACCTAGACCGTCTCTTTAAGCGCCACCCACTCAAGTGTCCGGTGAGTTTTATTGGTGGACGCCAATCGGTGGAGATGAAACGCGTCGGCATGACCTTAACCGACCAACTCACCAAAGGCCGCACCATGATGCTTGACGGTAGCCACCTCTTCCCGATGGAAAAACCCCTTGTAACTGCCGCTGCGATTGAGGCGTCTTTGCGCAATATGGGCGCTTGAGTTTTAGGCCGCCCAAGTCACGGCGCCGCTCCACGCTGTAGCCAACACCACTATGCCAAAGGCAATGCGGTAGTAGGCAAAACCGACAAAGCTGTGGTTTGAGATAAAACGCAGTAACCAGCGCACGCACAACCAGGCGCTAAGAAATGAAAAGAAGAGACCTACGCCAAAGAGTGGCGCATCGGCCATGCTGAGTAAGGCGCGTTCTTTGTACAGGCTGTAAGCCCCCGCGCCTATCAAAGTCGGCATCGCTAAGAAGAAAGAAAAATCGGTAGCCGCTTTGCGCGACATACCAAGCAACATGCCACCAATAATCGTAGCGCCGCTGCGGCTGGTTCCCGGCACCATCGCCAAACATTGCACCAAGCCCACCTTGAGCGCGTCCCACGCGGTCATGTCATCCATGCGATTCACGCGCGGAAACGTGCCTTGTTGCGGGTCGACCGCGGCGGCGTGACGGCGCTCAGCCCACAAAATAATGAGGCCACCCAAAATGAAAGTGGTAGCAACCACTTCAGGGGTAAATAAATACGTCTGGATGACTTTTCCGAACAGCAAACCCAAAACGACCGCAGGTAAAAATGCGATCAGGATGTTGATGGCAAAGGTTTGCGCTTGGCGTTGGACCGGCAAGTCGATCAAGGTGCTTTTGATCTTGTCCCAGTACACCAAAATCACGGCGAAGATGGCGCCGGTTTGAATCGCAATATCAAAGACCTTGGCCTTCTCATCATCAAAACCCAAAAGCGCACCCGCCAAAATTAAGTGGCCGGTCGAAGAGATAGGAAGAAACTCGGTAAGACCTTCGACCACGCCCATGATGGCGGCTTTGATTAACAGGGTGGTATCTAGCACTTAAAAATCCTTTAATTAATCTCGTATTTTGTCACTCGTAGCGCAAGGCCTGAATCGGCAACATCTTGGCGGCTCTTTGCGCGGGGTAGTAGCCAAAAAATACTCCTACCAATCCAGAAAACCCCACAGCCAAAACCACAGAGGCCCAACTCAAACTCACATCCCACCCCGCGAATGCGCCCACGGCCCAAGTCGTTAAGGCACCTAAGAGAACGCCGATAGCACCCCCAATCAGGCTGAGCGTTACGGCTTCAATGAGAAACTGCGCCAAGATGTCGCGGCCACGCGCCCCTACGGCCATCCGCAAGCCAATCTCTCTGGTGCGTTCAGTCACGCTCACCAGCATGATGTTCATAATTCCGATGCCGCCAATGACCAAACTGATTCCTGCAACAGCGGCTAGCAGCAGCGTCATCACCCGGCTTGATTCTTCTTGGGCTTGCAAAATTTCAGTGAGGTTTCGAACTGTAAAAGGATCATCCGCTCCCGCTTGCACCTTAAAGCGCTGGCGCAATAAATCTTGGATGGACGACTCAACCTCTTTCATATCTTGCCCGTCACGCACCTTCACTGAAATCGCGCCGACCCGCTTT
Source organism: Burkholderiales bacterium (assembly GCA_005793295.1). Taxonomy (GTDB): domain Bacteria; phylum Pseudomonadota; class Gammaproteobacteria; order Burkholderiales; family Burkholderiaceae_C; genus Allorhodoferax. Next base: position 11,805 of record SXSX01000178.1, read on the forward strand.
AAACGGCTTGTTGCGTCGCCGCCCCAAATGCGGTTGCGCAAGGTTCCAATTGGAATCATCACCACATCGTCTTGGTCTTGGCCCATCGAGTTTTGGCCTTTGGGGCTTAAGACGCCAATCACCGTGATCGGGATTCCCCGAACCCGAATGACTTGGTCCACCGCGTCTTGATCGCCCAACAATTCGCGCACCACAGTGGCCCCCACCCAAGCCACCTTGGCAGATCCTGCAAGTTCGGCGGCATCAAACATGCGCCCACTTTGCAGTGGCCAATCCCGCGCTTCCAAGAAGTCATTGTTTACGCCAATGATGGTGCTGCCCCAATTGGTATTGCCCCACACCAGTTGCCCCGTGGTGCGCGAGGTGGGCGCGGCCACTTGGACTTCCGGAATCTCCAAGGCAATCGCCTGCGCGTCCTCTTCGGTTAAACGTTGGCGGGTTTGCGCTCCCAAGCGAACGCCCGCTTGGGAAACGCCGCCGGGTAACACCAACATGATGTTGGAGCCCAAACCCTTCATTTGTTCTTGTACCCGCTGGGTTGCGCCCTGGCCTACGGCGATCATCGCAATCACCGCAGCCACACCAATGATGATCCCCAGCATGGTGAGTACGCTGCGCAAAGCGTTGGCCGCCAAGGCACGCAGGGCACTGCGTAAAGCTGTGAGCGCGTTCATGTGGCTTGCTCCGCGTGCGCGGGGTTGGCTGAGTCTTGAACCATGACGCCGTCTTTAAAAACCAAGGTGCGTCGGGCCCAAGCGGCAATGTCGGGCTCATGGGTCACGATCACCACCGTCATGCCTTGGGCGTTGAGTTCACTGAGCAACTGCATGATTTCGGCACTGGTTTGTGAGTCCAACGCACCGGTGGGCTCATCGGCCAAGATCAACTGGGGCGCGTTGACTAACGCTCTGGCAATCGCAACCCGCTGTTGCTGCCCGCCTGATAACTCAGAAGGCGTATGTAACAAACGTTCGCCCAAACCGACACGCTCTAAAGCGGTCTTTGCCCTTTGGCGGCGAGCTGGAGCTTTGATTCCGCAATACACCAAAGGCAACTCCACGTTTTCTAGTGCGGAGGTTCGCGGTAACAAATTGAATTGCTGGAACACAAAACCAATGTGTTGGTTACGCAGTTGTGCTAACTGGTCGCTGCTCATTCGCTCTACTGCTTCGCCCCCCAAACAATAGCTGCCAGAACTTGGGGTGTCTAAGCAGCCCAAAATATTCATCAAGGTCGATTTACCCGAACCCGACGCGCCCATGATGGCGACAAACTCTCCGCTGGCAATATCCAAGCTCACGCCGCGCAGGGCGTGGACGGTTTGTCCTGTACCTAAGGCGTGCTCTGCAGCTGATCCCATGGCATAGCTTTTAGCCAAGTCTTTGGCCACGATCAGTGGCGGCGTGACGTTTGTCATGGCGGCTGAGGGCTGGGTTGCGAACTTAAAACGGCGAGCGCGGACCGGTGGGTTTAGCGCCTGGGCCCGATGCGCCTGCCGACTTCACCGCTACCAATACTTCCACGCCTTCATTTATTGGGGATGCGTCTGCGCCCTGATTTGAAGCAGGGGACACGATCAATTCAGTTTGGGTTCCGTCGGTCACGCCCACTTGAACCGCAATCGCTTGAGGTTGGCCTTTGGCGTCTTTCAAATAAAGCCGCCCGCGGCTGCTGGAGCGAGAAGCGCCATCTGCTTTGGGTGGTTCGACGCCGGCTATGCGCAATCGCAAAGCCGCGTTAGGAACTTTCAAAACTTGTTTGCGCTCTTCGGTCACGATTCTGACGTTGGCGGTCATGCCAGGCATCAATCGGCCGTCAACGTTAGAGAACCGAATCACCGCCACATACGTCACCACATTGGCCACGTTCAGCGCCGCTTTGCGCACCTGTTGAACCGATCCTTGGAAACTCTGGCCCGGAAACGCGTCCACCGTAAAGCTAGCTTTTTGACCTACGACCAAACGCCCCACATCGCTTTCGTCAATGGCCGCCTCGACCTGCATATCAGATAGGTTTTGCGCAATCACAAACAACTCCGGGGCTTGCAAGCTGCTGGCAACCGTCTGCCCACGCTCAATCGTCCGCTTGATCACAATGCCGTTCACGGGAGAAGTAATCTTCGTGCGGGCCAAATCGATGCGGGCTTGGGCCAGCGCCGAGTCGCGCTGCGACACATTGGCTTTAGCCGCGCTAACCTGCGCTTGGGAAACGCCTACTTGGGCCTGAGTCGCTTTTAAAGCCTCCGCGCTGGTGTTAACCAATGCCCGGGCTTTGTCGCCCTCGCTTTGGGCGATGAATTGTTTCTCAACCAAACTAAGGGTTCGATCCTGGGAACGCTGCGCCTCGTTTAAATCCACCTGGGCGCGCGAGACCTGGGTTTGGGTGGCCAGCAGGTTGGCTTGCGCCGTTAACACCGCAGCACGGGCGGCATCGACATCGGCCTGCGCCGAGCGAACCCGGTACTCAAAACTCTCCGGGTCAATTTGCGCCAGCAACTGGCCCGCTTTAACTTCGGTATTGAAATCGACCAAGACGTCACGAATCTGTCCGCTCACCTGCGTCCCTACGGTTACCAATGACACCGGCGTCACCGCTCCGCTCGCCGCAACACTTGCCAGCAAATCCCCCCGCTCAATTTTCCCAGTTCGGTACTGAACCTCTGCGCTCCCGCCGCGCTGCGCCCACCACGCGCCGCCCAGGGCAAGCAGCACAATCACCAAACCAATCGACATCCGGGTTTTTTGTTTCATCAGGGCATTGTAGGAAAGACATGTGAAGACCCTATGGCGCCGGCACTTAGTCCAGCCCTCACTGGTTCGAACGGATGCGCATCTTTTTGGCTTCGGTTGATAGGCAGAGTTTTTGCGACTTTTTTACATCACTTTATTAAAAAGTCGCGATTAAATGATAATTAAATAGGATTTGGTCGCAAAAATTGCGGTTTTTAAACGTTACCTTGATGACCACGTTCAGACAGACCCGCAAGCCGAGCAGGTGGTGCGCAATGCCAATGTCATAGTGGTGTCATACCAAAGTCGTCCTGCTGGCGTGCCGTGACGTGTTCAACTCCTAGACAAAGAATTAAATTACGCCCATCGGCAAACAGGGACTTTATATGTTGATTCAAAAACTCAGACTCCAACGCGGTTGGTCGCAACAGCAACTGGCTGACCTTAGTGGTTTAAGCGTGCGCACCGTCCAACGCATTGAACAAGGACAAGTGGCAAGCACTGAATCCTTGAAGTCTTTGGCTGCCGTGTTTGAAATTGATTTCTCAACACTTCAGGAGCCCGGAATGAACATAATAACAGCACCCGCATCCCCCGCAGCGTTTGACGCAGACGAAGCCTTGGCCTTTGCCCAAGTGCGTAAGCTCAAAGGCTTTTATCTGCATTTGGCTCAATACGTCGTCGTCCTCACCCTCTTGCTGGGCATCAATTTGTGGACACGCCCCCAATACTTATGGGTGGGCTGGGTAGCGATGGGCTGGGGCATTGGCGTCTTGTTTCATGGTTTGCGCGTGTTCGAACGCTACAGCCCATTCGGCGCTGAATGGGAAAAGAAACAAGTTGAAAAGCGACTTGGACGAAAAATTTAAAATGCAACTCACCCACACTATCGCCATTCACATGAGTGCTGCCATTGGCGCAGTTCTCATTGGGCCTATCGTGCTGTGGGCCCGTTTGGGCAAACACATCCGACCTTGGCTGCACCGCGCTCTGGGCTATACCTGGACAACGCTGATGTTGGCCGCAGCACTCACCGGCATCTTTATTCGCGACTTTAATTTACCCAATGTGTGGGGCTATACGCCGATCCACTTACTTATCCCAGTCACTTTCGTGAGCTTGTTTATTGGGTTTCGATCGCTGGTGCGGCGCGAATTTGCGGCGCATAGAAAAACGATGCAAAGCCTGTATTTCGGCGCCTGCATTGTGGCCGGAGCGTTTACCTTGCTGCCGTCGCGTTATCTCGGTCAATTGATTTGGCATGAGTGGCTAGGCTGGATCTAATTGTGGCCTAGGGCCCCCTAAAATCACTGGATGACGAAACCCGCCACCCCTGCGACTGAAACCGACCACAAGCCCAGCAACTTCCTGCGTCAGATCATCGAAAACGATTTGGACAAAGGCACTTACGCCAGCCGCCGTTGGGCCGGCAGCCCCGGCGACGCCGCGCACCATGCTTCAGGGCAGCCTGACCCCGCCAAGATTCGTACTCGCTTTCCGCCCGAGCCCAACGGCTATCTGCATGTGGGCCACGCTAAAAGCATCTGCATCAACTTCGGGCTGGCCAAGGAATACGGCGGCGTGTGCCACCTGCGCTTTGACGACACCAACCCTGAAAAAGAAGACACCGAATACGTCAACAGCATCATCGACGCCGTGAAATGGCTCGGCTTTAGCTGGAGCCAACCGGGCAACGAGAAAGCCTACCAAGCCAGCGATTACTTCGACTTTATGTACCGCGCAGCCGAAGCCTTGATCGAAGCCGGTCACGCTTACGTAGACGAACAAACGGCTGAGGAAATGCGAACCAACCGAGGCGACTTTGGCAAGCCCGGCGTTGACAGCCCTTTCCGAAGCCGCACACCCGCCGAGAACCTAGCGCGATTCCGCGAGATGCGCGATGCCAATTTAGGCGACGGCGCTGCGGTACTTCGCGCCAAGATCGACATGGCTTCGCCCAACATCAATATGCGCGACCCGGCCATCTATCGCATCCGCCGCGCCACCCACCACCACACGGGCGACACCTGGTGCATCTACCCGATGTACACCTTTGCCCACCCGATTGAAGACGCGCTGGAGCAAATCACCCACAGCATCTGCACGCTGGAGTTTGAAGACCAGCGCCCGTTTTACGAATGGCTAATGGAGCGCCTTTGCGAATGCAAACTCTTGGCCGCGCCCAGCCCCAAACAATACGAATTTGCCCGCCTGAACCTGACCTATGTGATCACCAGCAAACGCAAGCTCGCGCAACTGGTTGCCGAAGGTAAAGTTAACGGTTGGGACGACCCGCGCATGCCGACCATCGTGGGCCTGCGCCGCCGGGGCTACACGGCTGAGAGCCTGCGCCTGTTTGCCGACCGCATCGGCGTAACCAAATCAGACAGTTGGATTGACTACAGCACGCTTGAAGGTTGCCTGCGTGAAGACCTGGAAAAAAAAGCCCACCGCGGCATGGCGGTGTTGAACCCGGTCAAACTCGTTTTGACCAACTGGGACACGGTGTTCTCACCAGGCCACCTCGAAGCCTGTAGCCAACCCGCCCTGCCCCACTCCGATGACAACACAGTAGTGCCCGAGCGCCACTTCAGCCTTGGCAAAGAAGTGTGGATCGAGCGCGAAGACTATGAAGACGTTCCGACCAAGGGCTACAAGCGTTTATTCCCAGGCAACAAGGTGCGCCTTAAAGGCGGCTACGTCATTGAATGCACCGTCGCCCACCGCGACGCCAGTGGCACCATCACCAAAGTGCTGGCCACCCTGATCCCCGACACCAAAAGCGGAACCCCAGGCAGCAACAGCGTCAAAGCCAGCGCGGCAATTACGTGGGTTGGCGTTGCAGACGGCGTTCAAGCCGAAGTACGCATGTACGACCGCCTGTTCCTAGACCCACAGCCCGATGCGGGGGGCAAAGACTTTTTAGAAAGCATCAACCCCGACAGCCTAAAAGTTATCACTGCGTTCGTCGAACCAAGCTTAGCGAACGCAGCAGCAGACCAGAAGTTCCAGTTTGAACGCCATGGCTACTTTGTGGCGGATCGGTTGGATCACGTGGCTGGTTCAAAGCCAGTGTTTAATTTTGCAGTGGGGTTGAAGGACAGTTGGGGGAAATAGGAAAATACAGCAACGCGTTGTTCGTGTCACATTTTCCAAGTGGGCTTACAGGAAATATTGCAATTGAATCCACAAGAAATACTCGCATTCTGGTTCACCGAACTCACCCCCCAGCAGCATTTCGCCAAAGACGCTGCCTTGGACGAAGCCATCCGCACCCGTTTCGGCACCCCGCTGGAGGCTGCGGCGCGGTGTGAGTTATTTTCTTGGCGCGCCACGCCCGAAGGGCGCTTGGCCGAGATCTTGGTGCTCGACCAGTTCTCGCGCAATGTCTACCGCGACACGCCGTGCGCCTTTGCGCAAGACGCGCTGGCTTTGGCGCTGGCGCAAGAACTGGTGGCCAGTGGGCAAGACCGCAGCCTGCCCTTGGCGCAGCGCAGCTTTGCCTACATTCCCTATATGCACAGCGAGTCTGCGCTGGTACACGCGCAAGCCGTCGCCTTGTTTTCGCAGCCGGGGTTGGAAGACACCTTGCGCTTTGAGCTGCGGCACAAAGAGATCATCGACCGCTTTGGCCGCTACCCCCACCGCAATGCCCTTTTGGGCCGCGAGTCTTCGCCCGAAGAGTTGGCTTTTTTGAGTGAGCCGGGGTCGGGGTTCTAGCCCTTGAACGCTGAACTTCGCTAAACTCACCCCATGCACCTCGCAATTGCCCAACACCGCGCCGATATTTCGGTTATTTGTCAGCGATACCAAATTCGCCGGCTGGAGGTGTTCGGCTCGGCCGCTCGCGGTGATGACTTTGATACCGAGCACAGCGACGCTGACTTTTTGGTGGAGTTCTCACCAGTAGCGCCTGCAGATTTGCACCGCTTTTTTGGTGTCAAGTCCGAGCTGGAATCTCTTTTGGGCCGGGGCGTTGATCTGGTCGAACCCGGCTCCGTTCGGAACCCTTTTGTGCTTGCCAGTATCAATAAAAATCGGGAAGCGATCTATGTAGCGTGACCCTCGTGCGCTTTTGTGGGATGTGCGTGAAGCCGCCCTGGCCATCCAAACCTTCACAAAAGACATGGACATTGCCACCTACGAAAACAATGCCCTGGTTCAAGCGGCCGTTGAACGCAAGTTTGAAATGATTGGGGAGGCCCTGAATCAACTCTCTAAGTTGAATGCTCCCATGGCCGCACGGCTGCCTGACCTGCCGCAAATCGTGGCTTTTCGCAACCAATTGATTCATGGCTACGCCACAGTTAATCCAGGCACAGTGTGGACTATTGCACACAATTCTCTACCCAACTTGATCACTGCTGTTCAAGGTTTATTGGTTGAGCAGTCTTAAAGCGGGGAACGCAAGACTGCTTGCGCTTTGGCCGCTACCCCCACCGCAATGCCCTTTTGGGCCGCGCGTCTTCGCCCGAGGAATTGGCGTTTCTGAGTGAGCCGGGCTTGGCCTTCTAGAATTCAGCCTCATATGGCATCTCTCAGTACCACCCAAAAAGTTCTGTTCTATTACGGCCTGTCGATGGTTGTCGCCTTGGCGCTAACTTACCTGTGGTCTTGGTTTGATTTACGCACCTTGCGTGACGTAGGCATCTGGGCCAAGCCCATGAAGTTCATGGCGGCTACGGCGGTTTTTTGCATTACAACCGTTTGGCTCACCACCCTGATCAACACAACAGTAGGCGCCAGTGAGGCGTTTGAAGGGTGTGGCGGGTTTAATCATCGTCACGTCCTTTTTTGAAGTGGCATACATCAGCTTGCAAGCAGCCCGGGGAGAGCCGTCCCACTACAACAAGAACGATGCTTTCCATATTTTTATGTTCGCGCTGATGGGCGTGATGGCGGTGGGTTTAACCGCCTCCCAAGCGTGGTTGGCGTGGCTGATTTGGTCTGACCTCGGAGATACCAAACTCTCGGCAACCACCCTAGGCGTTTTGTTGGGCTTGGGTTTGACTTTTGTTTTGGCAACCGTAAGCGGTTTTCAGTTAGGCGGCCACCAACCGCCGAGCGGCGTTGGCTTAACGTTGGTGGGTTGGCATTGGAAAAATGACCTTCGCCCTGCACACTTTTTAGGTGTTCACGCCCAGCAGTTCATCCCGCTCGCCGGGCTATTGGCCGAACGCTTATTAGGCGCGAATGCAGTTGCCGGTTTTAGCGCTTTTACCGGTTTGTACCTAGCCGCTTGGGGCGGGTTGACTTGGTTAAGGTTTGCCACGTAGTTTGGGTTACGCTCTGCCTGTTTACTCAACAAGGACTTTCCCATGAAAAAACTCATCGTCACCATTACGCTGGAAATGTCGGTTCCCGATGATTGGGAGCTTTTCGAGACATCCGAGGGCGGGCAAGTGATAAAGATGCCAGACAATCAGTTTTTAGATATTGCGATTGAGCCGCTGTTTGCAACGGACCCCGAAGACAACTGGAGCACGACCGACAGCGAAGACGAGCTTGACACCATCTTGGACATGGTGGAGAGCGAAGATGTGAGTTACGAGTTTATTACGCATTAAATCGCTGCAACCGAAAGCAAGATTTTTGTAGCGGACTGTTCCTACCCTGCAAAGAAAAAGCGGCACAAGAACCCGAGTTCTTGCGCCGCTTTAAAACGATTTACTTCATCGCTTTTAATTTTTCACAATCTGCCTTCATCTTGGCATCCATTTTGGCTGGATCCGCTTTTTTGCATTCTTCCATTTTCTTCTTGTCTTCTTCTTTCATTGCGCCGCCGTGAGAGGCTGCCATAGCAGAAGAAGCGATCAACATCGATGCCAAAAACAGGGAAATTACTTTCGTCATATGCTATACCTTTAAATAAATGATTGAGAGACCATGCTGGATAGCGAGCGCATTATTGAACAGCTTGGTTTCAGAAAGAAATCCTCATTCATAACCTCAGCCAGCTTGGGGGTATTGATTTTTTTTACCTCCTTAGGGTCTGGGGCTGCTCCCCGAACTCCTGAGCGTTCCTCGGAGGTTCTGACACAACTTACCGTCAAAGCCAATGACCCCCAAGCCCGCCAAATTCGACAATACCAGTCGACTCTGCGCCAGTCGCCTACGGATGTACAAACCATTTCCGACCTAGCGCAGCTGTATTTTGATATTGCTTTAGAGATTGGCGATCCGCGCTATGTCGGTTACGCTGAGGCCCTTGTGATGCGCTATCCCAATGCACTTCCGCCGGAGCTGCTCTTCGTTCGGGGACTTTTACATCAGTATCGCCATGCGTTCCCTCAAGCCATTGAGAATTTTGGTCAGGCCTTGGCAGCGAAACCGGATTTTGCAGAGGCGCATGCGTGGAGGGCCGCTATATTTTTAGTTCAGGCTGAATATGCAAAGGCAAAAACCGAGTGCGCTGCGTTGGGGCGGCTTCGTGCCAACACCTTGCAAGCGGGCTGCTCAGGCCTTGCGCTTGCCTACAACGGCAATCTTGCAATGGGTTATGGGGAATTAGCACGGGGATTGGCCCAGTCCACCAACCCAAGCAACCGGCTTTGGTTATTCACGCGATTAGCTGAAGTAGCGCATTGGCAAGGCAATCTTGCCTTGGCTGAAAA
>SXSX01000179.1 GCA_005793295.1 Burkholderiales bacterium
AGTTGCCCGCCAGTGTGCGTGACATTACTGACCCGCTCGATGCGGTAGGTAATACGACTAAAGCGGTGACCAAAGGCTACGCCATTGGTTCTGCCGGTTTGGCGGCCTTGGTACTTTTTGCCGACTACACCCACAAACTCGAAGCTTCCGGCAAGGTCATTACCTTTGATTTGAGCAACCCTATGGTCATCATTGGTTTGTTTATCGGCGGGTTGATTCCCTACCTGTTCGGAGCGATGGCCATGGAAGCCGTGGGCCGCGCCGCGGGCTCTGTGGTAGTTGAGGTGCGCCGACAGTTTCGCGACATCAAAGGCATCATGGACGGCAGCGGCAAGCCCGAGTACGACACCGCCGTTGACATGTTGACCACTGCAGCGATCAAAGAAATGATGATCCCAAGTTTGCTCCCCGTGGTTGTACCTATCTTGGTAGGCTTGGTCTTGGGACCAGCCGCACTGGGTGGCCTGCTCATGGGCACCATCGTGACCGGTCTTTTTGTGGCTATCTCGATGTGTACCGGCGGCGGCGCTTGGGACACTGCGAAGAAGTACATTGAAGACGGACACCACGGCGGCAAAGGCTCTGAAACCCACAAAGCGGCTGTCACTGGTGACACCGTAGGCGATCCCTACAAAGACACCGCGGGCCCTGCTATCAACCCGCTTATCAAAATTATCAACATCGTGGCCCTGTTGATTGTTCCGATCATGATGCAACTCCACGGCGCATAAATGGACTAGCCAGATCCAATCTGGCTTCCAACCCTACTTGCCAAAGAGCCCGCAGGCTGCAAAGCCACTGCGGGCTTTTTTTTGAATTTGATTTTGTACAGCAGTTCAATGTGCTAGCCTATAAGCCAAGACACATCGGCCAACAATGCTATTTGGCCTGAGGCTGAAAAAATTCCAACATGAAAATTTTGATCGTTGACGACCACGCTTTAGTGCGTGAAGGCTTGGCCCAAGTCCTTCAAAATTTGAGCCCTGATTTACAACTGCTCCAAGCCAAGGACGGCGCCCAAGCCCTTGCAACGCTCCTGCCCCACCAAGACATGGCCCTGGTGTTACTGGATTACCAACTTCCAGACAGCAACGGCTTAGAAGTGTTGAGGGACATTGGAAACATACAGCCCGCCTTACCGGTCCTCATGATGTCGGGTCAATGCACGGCGCAAGTCATGCACCAAGCGCTGCAGTTAGGTGCTTTAGGTTTTATTTCTAAAGCCGGGGCTTCTGAGGAATTTCTCCATGGCGTTCAACGCGCTTTGCAAGGCGAAGTGGTCATACCGCAAGCGCTTTTGGATTCTGGCGGCGGGCTTGAATTTCAGGACTTTTCGCTCTCCCCGCGCCAAGAACACGTACTCGCGCATTTGGTCAATGGTCTCACAAACCGTGAGATCGCTACCGCCTTGGCGTTGTCCGAAGAAACCATCAAAACCCATGTGAGTTCCATTCTTCGCTACTTTGGTATTCAGAATCGAACCCAAGCCGTGCTAGCTGCTGCGAACTACGCCTTCAAAACGCGCGCCAACAAAGTTCGCAAATAAGCCGGTTTCACAGGTTTATATAGAAGAGGGATGCCCGCCTCGTGCGTCTGAGCTTTGAGTGCTTCACTGGTATCGCCACTGACCAGGATGGCGGGGAAATCAGGGCGGGTTTGGGCTCGGATTTTTGCAATCAGTTGTATCCCGCTGTCGCCTGCTCCCAAATCGTGGTCGCTGATGATGATCTCTACGTGCTGCGTCCCATCCTCGCCTTGCTGGCTGAGCCATGCGTAGGCTTGCTCGGCTGAAGCCTTGCTAATAACCCTACAGCCCCAAGACGTGAGTAAATCGCAAAGCGTCTCGCAGGCAAGGGGGTCGTCTTCTACGACCAACACCTTGCGCCCGGCCATGCTTGCACTCTGCGATACAGATACCGAATTTAAAAGTTCAGCTTGGGTTGGAGACGAAAGCAAAGGCGTCGCCAGTGGCAGCGTGATAGAAAACCGTGAACCACAACCTGGGGCGCTTTGCAATTCCACCTTTGCGCCTAAAAATTGCGCCATGCGCTCCACAATATGCAACCCCAAACCGTGTCCTTGGGAGGCAGCGCGACTTCCATGGTTTGCAGCAGGCGCAGCGCTTGTAGCTGCAGGGGCTTGAACATAAGCCTGAAATATTTTTTTCTGATGTTCTGCAGAAATTCCGACGCCGCTGTCGCAAACATCGATTCGCACAGCGCTTGCGTTTCCTACCCGTCTGCAGCCAATAAAAATACTGCCTTGGTCGGTATAGCGCACAGCGTTGTGCGCCAAATTCCAAACCACCCGCTCTAAAAGATTTGCGTCTGTCATCGCCCAAAAGGGGCTTGACCGAATCCGTAAGCGCAGGCCTTTGGCTTGGGCGCTGGGAGCGATCGCAAGCTGAAGCCGTTGCAGCATTTCGTTTAATGGCGTCGCCACTAAAGTCGCTTGAACAGAACCCGCGTCAAGCTTGGTGAGGTCTAGCAAACTATCAAGCATGCGCCCAAGCTCGTGAACCGATGCGTCTAAATGCCCAACGACAGCCCGGCTTTGCGTGTCTAGGGGCAATTGTTTTAGCCGCCCCACCAGCATCGCCATGGCGTGGGCAGGCTGCCGAAGGTCATGGGTGGCGCTAGCTAAAAACCGCGTTTGCGCAGCCAAAGCTTGCTCTGCTTTGTCTTTGGCTTGCCCAAGTGCCAAAACACGCTGCACGTCCTGCAGTTTCTTTCGACCCCAAAACATCATGGGAAAGCACCATTCCCGTCTGGGTTTGAATGATGAAAACGCAAAAATCCCATAAAAATCCTTGAAAATAAACTTTTGATCCCTGTCAGGCTAAGAATACAGGGTGAACAGTACACAATTGGCCCATGTCAGAAAGCTCCATACCGCGCACCATCCGCCTTTACAACGAGCGCCCGCTCGCCTTGTCCGCGCCCGCTGCCGCCTTTAATGCCGCAACTGCAATGATTGCTAACGGTTCGGTGGCAGATCGCTTGCATCGCCCGCTGCGCGATTTGCGCATCAGTGTGACAGACCGCTGTAATTTTCGCTGCAGTTACTGTATGCCCAAAGAAGTCTTTGACAAAGACTACGCCTACCTTCCTCACGCATCTTTGCTGTCGTTTGAGGAAATCACCCGCATCGCGACTCAATTCGTCGCCCACGGTGTTGAGAAAATTCGCCTCACAGGCGGTGAGCCCTTGCTTAGAAAAAACATTGAGCTCTTGATTGCCCAGCTCGCCGCACTTCGAACGCCCCAGGGAAAACCGTTAGACATTACGCTCACGACCAACGGCTCGCTGCTGGCCCGCAAAGCCCACGCCTTAAAAGCGGCGGGCTTGCAACGCGTCACCGTCAGCCTTGACGGGTTGGATGACGCAACCTTCAAAGCGATGAACGATGTGGATTTCCCAGTCGCCGAGGTGCTTGAAGGAATCCGAGCCGCCCAAGAGGCGGGCTTAGGGCCCATCAAAGTCAATATGGTGGTTAAACGCGGAACCAATGACGCTGAGATTTTGCCTATGGCGCGTCACTTTAAAAATACCGGTGTTGTGTTGCGCTTTATTGAATACATGGACGTGGGAGCCACCAACGGCTGGCGTATGGATGATGTGCTGCCATCGGCGCAAGTGATTGAACGCATCGCGAAAGAATTACCCTTAATCGCCCTTGAAGCTGCAGCGCCCGGCGAGACCGCCCAACGCTGGGGATACGCCGACCCCCAAGGGAAGCACGACCCCAGCGCCGGTGAAATCGGAGTGATTAGCAGCGTGACCCAGGCTTTTTGCAAAGACTGCAACCGCGCTCGCTTATCGACCGAAGGCCAACTCTATTTGTGCCTGTTTGCCAACCAAGGGTATGACTTGCGCAGCCTGCTGCGCTCGGGCTCTAGTGACGCCGAACTGGCCTCTGTGATTGGCCATATTTGGACCAACCGCGATGACCGCTACTCCGAATTACGCGCCGCCCTCCCCCACGACAGCTCCAGCACAGCGTCTGGCCCGCGCCGGGTGGAGATGAGCTACATCGGGGGCTAGCCGCCATGCTGAAAATTGCGGCCAAAGACGTATGTGCCGTCGTGCTGGCCGGTGGCATGGGAAGTCGCATGGGCGGCGTTGACAAAGGCTTGCAAACGCTACGTGGCAAGGCCTTGGCTCACCACGCCATCGACCGACTCAACCACCAAACCGCTGGAGCGCCTGGTCTGATCGCCATCAATGCCAACCGCAACGCGCCTACCTACGCAGCGTGGGGCTTTCCCGTTTGGCAAGATGCGCTTGAAGGGTTTGCAGGCCCCTTGGCTGGCTTCGCCACCGCCTTGGCGCATTGCGCCCACCTCGAATTTCCCTACCTGCTCACCGTACCCTGTGACTCGCCCGTCTTCCCCTTGGACTTACTCG
>SXSX01000180.1 GCA_005793295.1 Burkholderiales bacterium
ACTTGGCGGGGATGAAAGACTCCAAGGTGATTGTGGCGATCAACAAAGACATCGAGGCCCCGATCTTTAGCGTGGCTGACTATGGGCTAGAGGCTGACTTGTTTGTGGCTGTGCCGGAGTTGGTTAAGGCGTTGTAAAAGTCAGAAAGGCATCCTTCGCGGTGCCTTTTTTTATTCGCCGTTGGTATCGCCTCTGTATCACCTAACTGGAATATTTTTATGAGTTACGTAGCCCCCGTCAAAGACATGTTGTTCAATATCGAACACGTGGCCCGCATCGACCAGATTGCACAGTTGCCAGGCTTTGAAGACGCGGGGCTCGACACGGCCCAAGCCGTCTTGGAAGAAGCCGCTAAGTTCAACGAAGGCGTTTTGTCTCCCTTGAATTGGGAAGGCGACAAAAACCCCAGCGCTTGGAATAAAGGCGTCGTTACAGCTACGGCCGGTTTCAAAGAAGCGTTTAAGCAGTTTGCAGATGCGGGTTGGCAGGGCTTGCAACACCCCACTGAGTATGGGGGCCAAGGCCTTCCCAAAACGATTGGTTCGGTGTGTGGCGAAATGCAGAACTCGGCCAATATGAGTTTTGCCTTGTGCCCTTTGCTCAGCGACGGCGCTATTGAAGCCTTGCTCACGGCAGGCTCCGACGAACTCAAAGCCACGTACCTTGAAAAGCTCATCAGCGGCCAATGGACAGGCACCATGAACCTCACGGAGCCACAGGCAGGCAGTGATTTGGCGATGGTACGCACCCGCGCAGAGCCCCAAGCCGATGGCACGTTCAAAGTCTTTGGTACCAAAATTTACATCACCTGGGGTGAGCACGATATGGCCGAGAACATCGTCCACTTGGTTCTCGCGCGGGTTCAAGGTGCGCCAGAAGGCGTCAAAGGCATCAGCCTGTTTGTCGTGCCTAAATTCATGGTCAAAGCCGATGGCAGTTTGGGCCAGCGCAACGATGTGCACTGCGTCAGCATCGAACACAAGATGGGCATCAAAGCCAGCCCCACCGCTGTCTTGCAATACGGTGACCACGGCGGCGCAGTAGGCTACTTGGTGGGCCAAGAAAACCGCGGGCTCGAGTACATGTTTATCATGATGAACGCAGCACGGTATGGCGTGGGCGTACAAGGTATCGCGATTGCAGAGCGTGCGTATCAAAAAGCGGCGCAGTTTTCTCGCGATCGCGTGCAAAGCCGTCCGGTAGATGGCTCTATGAATTCCAGCGCACCCATCATCCACCACCCCGATGTACGCCGCATGTTGATGACGATGCGTGCTTACGTTCAAGGCTGCCGGGCCTTGGCCAGTGTGGCGGCTTCGGCTTTTGACGCTGCCCACCACCACCCCGACGCCGCCGCCCGCAAAGAGCACCAAGCGTTTTATGAATTCATGGTGCCCTTGGTCAAAGGCTTTAGCACCGAGATGAGTTTGGAGGTGACTTCGCTGGCTGTTCAAGTGCACGGCGGCATGGGCTTTATCGAAGAAACCGGCGTGGCCCAGTACTACCGCGATGCGAAGATTCTTACTATCTACGAAGGAACCACCGCCATTCAAGCCAATGACTTGGTCGGGCGTAAAACTTCGCGCGATGGCGGGCAAACCGCCAAAGCGATTGCCGCCCAAGTAGCAACCACGGTGGCCGACTTGCGCCAAAGCGGAAGCGCCGATGCCTTGGCCATGGCCAAGCGCTTAGACGCTGCGCGGGCTGCGTTGGTCGAAGTGATTGATTTCGTAGCGGGCAATACCAAAGCCAGCCCCAACGCGGTTTTTTCAGGCAGCGTTCCATACCTAATGTTGGCTGGCAACGTGATGGCGGGTTGGCAGATGGCGCGTTCGATGTTGGCAGCAGAGCAGTCGCTTGCGAAAGGACAGGATGCTGAATTCATGAAAGCAAAAATCACCACTGCGCGTTTTTACGCTGACCATATCTTGACCAAAGCTCCAGGCCTACGGGACAGCATCGTGGAAGGTGCAGACAGCGTGACGGCCATGGCACTCGACGCTTTTTAATTGATACAACAACGAGGGTTCAATATGTCAAAACTTCCACCGGCCTTGGCCAATCTGCCTTTCCCAGTCATCGGCTCACCTTTGTTCATCATCAGCAACCCTAAGTTGGTGATTGCCCAGTGCATCGCAGGCGTCGTGGGTTCGATGCCCGCGCTCAATGCCCGTCCAGCAGAACAGCTCGAAGAATGGCTGATCGAAATCACCGAAGCGTTAGAGGCCCACAACAAGGCCCATCCGGACCGGCCCGCTGCGCCTTATGCGATCAACCAAATCGTTCACAAAAGCAACGACCGCTTGGAGCATGACATGGCCATGTGCGTCAAATACAAAGTTCCGATCATCATCACCAGCCTGGGTGCGCGGGAAGACATCAATGCGGCGGCCCACTCCTATGGCGGCGTGGTTTTGCATGACATCATCAACAACAAACATGCCCACAAAGCCATTGAAAAAGGAGCCGATGGATTGATCGCAGTGGCTGCTGGGGCAGGCGGACACGCTGGCGTCAAAAGCCCATTTGCATTGATCCAAGAAATTCGCCAGTGGTTTGATGGCCCCGTTGCATTGAGCGGCGCCATCTCGACCGGTGACGCAGTTTTGGCTGCGCAAGCCATGGGTGCGGACTTTGCCTAGATCGGTTCGGCCTTTATCGCGACCGAGGAAGCCCGTGCGGTAGACGCCTACAAACAAAGCATTGTCGACAGCAATTCTGACGACATCGTCTTGAGCAACTTATTTACCGGCGTTCATGGCAACTACCTTGCCCCAAGTATTCGCAACGCGGGCATGGACCCTGAGAACTTGCCTGAAAGCGATCCCAGCAAAATGAATTTTTCAGGCGACAAGACCAAAGCCTGGAAAGACATTTGGGGTTGTGGCCAAGGGATCGGCGCAATCGATAAAGTGCAGTCCACTGCCGACTACGTAGCCCAACTTAAACGCCAATACGCCGCCGCTAAGGCCCGTGTTCTCGCCTAGGAGGGCTTATGCCGAAATCTGTAATTACCGAACCCGTTGACACCACTATTGATCCCGCCATTTATGACTTGTACGACGAGTACTGCCATGGCTCCATGGACCGGCGGGAATTTTTGGCTAAGGCCAGTGCCTTGACCATCGGCGGCTTGGCCATGGCGCAAGCTTTGTTGCCGCGCTATGCCCAAGCACAGACGATTTCCTTTACCGATGAGCGCATCAAACCCCAGTATGTTCAATACCCGTCCGCAGGGGGAACCTCGGGGCAGATGAAGGGCTATTTGGTACAGCCCAGCAAACCCGGGTCGTACCCGGCGGTTTTGGTCATTCACGAAAATCGCGGACTCAACCCGTACGTTGAAGACGTCGCTCGCCGCCTAGGTGCTGCAGGGTTTTTAGCGCTTGCGCCCGATGGCTTGGCGCCTGTGGGCGGCTACCCCGGCAATGATGAAGAAGGTACCAAGCTTCAAGCCAGCCTCGACCCGCAAAAACTCTTGCGCGATATGTTCAACAGCGCCGTATTTTTGAAGAACCACACCCGCTCCAACGGCCGCTTAGGCGCAGTGGGATTTTGCTGGGGTGGCGGGGTTGTGAATTACCTAGCTGCAGAGATGGGCGCAGACTTGCGTGCTGGGGCTCCTTACTACGGCGCAGGGGTGGATGCAGCCAAGGTGCCACAGATCAAAGCCGAGCTCGTGCTCCACTTTGCAGCGAATGATCCTCGCATCAACACCATGTGGCCTGCGTATGAAACGGCGCTTAAAACCCAAGGTATTCGCCATACCGCTTACAACTACGCCGCAACCCAACACGGGTTTCATAACAACTCCACGCCGCGCTACAACGCAGAAGCGGCGGAGTTATCGTGGACGCGCACCCTAGAGTTGTTTAAGCAAACGCTAAGTTAGTAAACAGGATACTTTTGCATCACCGCATCAAAAGCAGGCGATGCCACAAAGTTGGAAAGCCACAGGCGCAGGCTTGCCCAATCTTGACTCTCAAACCACTGGGCATCTGTATTCGCAAATTGCCTAACAAAGGGCGCAATAGCTGCATCGGTATAGCCCCAGTGGGGGCCTGCGAGAAACTTTTGCGAGTTCAATTGCTGGTTCAGCCGCGCTAAAAAGTGAGAGCCTTCGCCTCTTGCATCTAAACCATTATTTAAGCCAAACCGGTACGGGTATTTGTAGCGGTCTAGATGGCCTTTAAAGTCGCCGTCGATTTGCGCAATCAGCTCGTGTGCCGCTTGAAGGGCGGCAGCATCTTTAGGCCACCAATCCAGCGGGTCATTTTTCTGCAATGCCCATTGCATGATGTCGAGACTCTGTTCCAACACGGTGCCGTTGGGCAACACCAAAACTGGAACCGTGCCTTTGGGCGAAGCGTGAAGCATCGCTTCGGGTTTGTTTTTCAGAACGATTTCGCGGTGTTCTACTGCCTGCTGGCCGGCCCACAAAGCCAAGCGTGCCCGCATGGCGTAGGGACAGCGGCGAAAAGAATACAGGATCGGTAAATCCTGCGTTTCTTGCAGCGGCGTTTTATGAATCGGCACGCTGGGATGGGGTAGGCAAGGGTCTGGCGGGAAGAGTCGCGCCGATATGGGTTTGCGATCGCTGCTTGGCTAGCGTCCATTGGCGTTGGCGCTCGCGTGCGCTGTCTTTTTGCGCCGCGCTGCTCTTTGCGAAACAACGCGGGCAGCTCACACCCAATTCAAACTCAGGTGACTCCAGCGCTCCTTGGGGAAGCGGTTGCCGGCAGCAGCGGCACAGCTGGTGGGTTCCGACAGACAGACCGTGTCCCACCGAGATGCGTTCATCAAACACAAAACATTCGCCTTGCCACAGGCTGTGTTCTGGCGGCACAGTTTCCAGGTATTTCAAGATGCCACCTTCCAAATGAAAGACGTCATCGAAGCCTTGGGCTCGCAATAGCGCGGTGGATTTTTCGCAGCGAATACCGCCTGTGCAAAACATCGCCACTTTCGGTTTGATGCCGGACTGCGCTTGCAAGGCTTTTGCTTGCGCAACCCAAGCGGGAAGCTCGGCAAAGGATTTAATGTGGGGATCGATCGCACCTTCAAACGTACCGATAGCCACTTCGTAGTCGTTGCGGGTATCAACCAGCACCACCGAGGGGTCTTGGATCAGAGCGTTCCAGTCAGCGGGTTTCACGTAAGTTCCGGCCATCCGCGTGGGGCTGATGCCAGAAACGCCGAGGGTCACGATTTCTTTTTTGAGCCGCACCTTCATTCGGTGAAAGGGTGCTTTGTCTGACCATGACTCTTTGTGTTCAAGGTTTCCAAAAAGCGGGTCGGAGCGCAGGTAGGTCAACACCGCGCGAACGTCTTGCGGGGCACCTGCAATGGTGCTGTTAATCCCTTCGCGGGCGAGCAGTATCAGGCCTTTGACGTGGCGTTCTTTGCAAAACGCGAGCAACGCGGGTTTTCGCTCTGCGTAGTCTGGCAGGTCAACAAACTGGTAAAAAGCCGCCGTGAGAAAAGTGGGCGTTTGCATGGGGCGGCTTACGTCAAGTGGTCTAAACCACTTCAGTTAAAAAAACTTTTAAGGCGGTCGGTCCAACTGTCGCCGGTGGGCGAATGTTTGCTGCCACCTTTCTTAAAGGACTCGTCGAGTTCTTTCAGCAGTTTGCGCTGGTGTTCTGAGAGTTTGACCGGGGTTTCAACCGTGATGTGGCAGTACAAGTCACCCGGGTAACTGCCGCGCACGCCTTTGATGCCTTTGCCACGCAAGCGGAATTGTTTGCCGGTTTGGGTGCCTTCAGGCAAATCGATGGCGGCTTTGCCTTCTAAGGTAGGCACGTCAATTTCGCCACCCAAGGCGGCAGTCACCATGCTGATGGGAACAGAACAGTGGAGGTCATCGCCGTCACGTTCAAAAATATCGTGTTTCTTAAGCCGAATCTCAATATAAAGGTCGCCGGGCGGCCCACCATTCGTTCCGGGTTCACCGTTGCCCGAACTGCGAATGCGCATGCCACCGTCGATACCGGCAGGAATTTTGACTTCCAAGGTTTTTGTTTTTTTGATTTGCCCTTGGCCTTGGCAAGCGGTACACGGGTCGGCAATCGTTTTGCCAGCGCCTTTGCAGGTGGGGCAGGGTTGCTGCACACTGAAAAACCCCTGGCGCATTTGGACAGCGCCCGCGCCGCCACAGGTACCACAGGTTTTAACTTGGGTTCCGGGTTTGGCACCGGTTCCGCTACAGACTTCGCAGTTCTCGTGGCTTGGAATGCGAATTTGCGCATCCTTGCCTTTAGCGGCTTCTTCCAGCGTGACTTCCATGGCGTAACTTAAATCACCGCCGCGGAACACTTGGCGTCCGCCGCTAGAGCGTCCACGCTGTTGGCCAAACATGTCACCAAAAATATCACCAAAGGCTTCTGCAAAACCACCAAAACCTTCACCGCCACCGCGCATATTGGGATCGACGCCGGCGTGGCCGTGTTGGTCGTAGGCCGCGCGTTTTTGCGGATCCGAAAGCATCTCGTAGGCCTCTTTGGCCTCTTTAAATTTGACCTCTGCGTCTTTGGCGCCGTTGTCCTGGTTGCGGTCCGGATGGAACTTCATTGCCAG
>SXSX01000181.1 GCA_005793295.1 Burkholderiales bacterium
GCATCAATCAGAGCTTGCATTTGATAAGCGCCATTAGCTTTGTTGTGGCCTATGGGTTTTTATTCATTGACCCTGCGGTTGCAGCACTCATTGCTTGGCTCGTCTCGATGACCGCCCGCCAAAGCGGTCACTTCTTCTTTGAACCTCTAGGCTATGACGAAGTCAATATGGCCACCAATGATTACAAAGAAGAGATCAAGGTGGGCTACAACTTACGCCGCAAAGTGGTGCTGATGGCTATTTGGGCTGCTGCACCGGTGATGCTTGTGATTGATCCCGCCATGATGGGATTTTTTGAGCCTTATGCATCATTGAAAGAGTTTGTTCACAACACCGGCGAAATGTGGCTTGCTATCGGCGTGGGCGGCTTGTTGTTTAGAACAATACACTTGTTCTTTATCAAAGACGTGATGTCTGGATTGGTGTGGATGACCAAAATCATCACAGACCCTTTTCACGATATCTATTTGTATTACAAAGCGCCAATGGCTTTGTTACGCGGCGAGTTGATTGAACCCCGCGGTCGTATTCACAACGCTTAAAAGCCCAAGACTCAAACCAAGGACAAGGCTTTAAAACCTTGTCCTTAACCTTTCAGCTTAGCTTTTTCCGAAGCAATTCACTCAGAATTCGACGTTTAATGGATTGATTGGTGGCCACCCCGTCATGCCACCACCAACCATCCGCCTTCATAGCTTGTGCAGCCGCTACAAACCGGTTAACCACTTCCTCAAAATCTTGCTCACTGTAATTAAGGCTGAAGATAATGCGCCCCGTCCCCACCCAGCTCAAGGCCAAGCCCTCGAGACGCAAGTAGTGTTGAAAGAGCCAGTTGTAACAAGCCGGTTGGGTGTAAAAAACCGTCCAGATCGACGACATATTTGCCACCTGGACAGGAATTTCGGCCGCATCCAAACGGGCATTCAACATTCCTGCCCTGGCGTTCCATGTGTCATCCAAGCTGGCGTATTGCGCTAAAACTTCTTCACGATCTAAATGCTTCAGAAAAACGTTCATTGCGCCCATGACATACGGATGAGAATTGAAGGTTCCTCGGGCGAAACAAATATCGGCAGGCGCACCCTCACGAAAGCGTTGCATCCAAACCCGTTTGCCACACAAAACCCCAACCGGCAATCCGCCACCCAGCGTTTTTCCATAGGTCACCAGATCGGCTTGGACGCCAAAGTATTCTTGCGCCCCACCCTTGGCCAAACGGAATCCGACAAAAACCTCGTCAAAAATCAGAGCGATGCACTTTTGGTCACAAATCTCGCGCAGCGTTTTGAGCCATGCGGTGTAAGCAGGTTTATCGAAAGCCGCTTTACGCGAGCTGTCGAGCAAGCCCGAATCACTGGGCGCGGCGGCATTGGGGTGCAAGGCCTGCAAGGGATTAATCAAAATACAGGCGATGTCATTGCGGTTTCTCAAAACTCGCAAAGTCCCCTCCCCCATTTCCGACAAGGTAAAGGTATCGCGTGCTGCCATGGGGTTACCAATTCCTGGTTGAACGTCACCCCACCAGCCATGGTAAGAGCCGCAGAACCGAACGATTTTTTTGCGGCCGCTGTGGTACCTAGCCAAGCGAACCGCCTGCATCACGGCTTCCGTTACGGACATGTGAAAGGACACTTCTTCCGTTCCAGAAATACGCTTCAGGCGCTCGACATTGTCAAACATCACGGGGTGGTATGCACCCAAGACAGGTCCCAAATCACGCGCCACATCGGCACCTTGGTCCATACACGATTTGTAGAAATCATTACCCAACAGATTGACCCCATACGAACCGGTCAAATCGTAAAAAATATTTCCATCAAGATCGGTGACCGTGACACCATGGGTCGACTGCACAAAGGAAGCAATTTTCAAACCCTTTGCGGCCAGCTTCTTGAATTGGAAAGGCACGCGGTATGCGCTGACAAACTGCAAATCCGACAGAGACTCCAGGACTTCACTGGTAGAGCGCAGGCTTTTTTCAAACCGCGTCTGGTACTGAGAGACCATGCGAGCGATCGCTTGCTCTCGCAATGTGACAATGTCTTGAGGGGCGTTGTCAACCCGAAGGGCTTGCGCTTCATCATAAGAATATGTCGGCAGCAAAGCTGCAATACGGCGGGCGGTGCGCGGGTGTCCGGCCAAAGAGCGGTGTTTGGCCAAGGAAAGCTCAGCTCGTGCCTTGGCTTTGTTCAAGGCCCACAAACCGGCTCCACCGCCTACGCCGTATAGAGCCAAAGCACTGAGTGTCATTGTTTCGTTCACAGTAATAAACTTTCAAAAATCAATTAATTAAGGAATGGATGAAATGGGAATTCGAAAAAAATTGCATGCGATATTGGGTCAAGAAGATCTGAATTTTTTACTGACGAACCGTATTCCGCGCCAACTGCTGACGCGGTTCATGGGTTGGTTTAGCAAAATAGACATTCCGTGGGTTCGCGATGGCTCGATGGCAGCCTGGAAGTATTTTTCTGATTTGGATCTCAGCGAAGCCAAAAAGGACCGCTTTAGCAGCATACATGACTGCTTTACCCGGGAACTCAAGCCCGGCTTGCGCCCCATCGCTTTGGATCCCAGCACCATGGCCAGTCCAGTTGACGCCATTGTCGGCGCTCACGGCCCGATTGAAGGCACCGCGGTATTTCAAGTCAAAGGCTTTCCGTACCGATTGGAAGAATTGTTGGGAAGCGAAGAATCGCTGGAAGCGTGGCGCGATGGATACTTTGTTACCTTGCGATTGACCTCGAGCATGTACCACCGCTTTCACTCGCC
>SXSX01000182.1 GCA_005793295.1 Burkholderiales bacterium
CCAGTGGGTGATTGATGAGCAAAAACTCCATCACCGACTGTTGCGCCTTAATGGCTTTATCGCTCTTGGTGTGCACCACCATACCTTGCGTCACGGGCGTAGCGCAGGCGGGCATAGGCTTCGGAGCTTTTTCAACATCTACCAAGCACATGCGGCAATTGGCGGCGATGCTGAGTTTCTTGTGATAACAAAAATGGGGAATGTAGGTGCCAGCTTTTTCAGCCGCATGCATCACCATGCTGCCTTCAAGCACTTCTACCTTTTTGCCGTCGAGTTCAATTTCAACCATGGGAGACCACCGATTAAACGTAAGCACCGACCATGCAGGTCTTGTGCTCAACGTGGTATTCAAATTCATGCCGGAAATGCTTGAGCATGCCTTTAACGGGCATGGCTGCAGCGTCACCCAGAGCGCAAATGGTGCGCCCCATGATGTTGCCCGCTACGCTGTCAAGCAAGTCCATATCGCTGGCGCGACCATGGCCATTTTCAATCCGGTCGACCATCCGCCACAACCAGCCTGTGCCTTCGCGGCAAGGTGTGCACTGTCCGCAAGATTCATGGGAGTAGAAATAAGACAAGCGTTGCAGCGACTTCACCATGCAACGTGAGTCGTCCATCACAATCACGGCGCCCGAGCCCAACATCGATCCTGACTTAGCGATAGAGTCGTAATCCATCGTGGCGTCCATCAT
Source organism: Burkholderiales bacterium (assembly GCA_005793295.1). Taxonomy (GTDB): domain Bacteria; phylum Pseudomonadota; class Gammaproteobacteria; order Burkholderiales; family Burkholderiaceae_C; genus Allorhodoferax. Next base: position 696 of record SXSX01000182.1, read on the forward strand.
GATGGACGCAGGCAACACTGGTGCAGACGAACCGCCGGGAATCACCGCTTTGAGTTGTCGACCCGCGCGAACTCCTCCTGCGAGTTCCAACAGCGCGGGAAAGGGTGTGCCCATAGGCACTTCGTAGTTTCCTGGGCGCTCTACGTCACCACTGACCGAGAATATTTTGGTACCGCCGTTATTGGGTTTTCCGCACGCCAAATACTCAGCGCCGCCGTTCCGAATGATCCAAGGAACGGCTGCGAATGTCTCGGTGTTATTGATCGTTGTGGGCTTGCCATACAAACCAAAGCTGGCGGGGAAAGGTGGCTTAAACCGAGGCTGGCCTTTTTTACCTTCTAAAGACTCCAGTAGCGCTGTTTCTTCTCCGCAAATGTAGGCACCAAACCCGTGTGAAGCATGCAACTGAAAGCTAAAACTGCTGCCCAAGATGTGGTCACCCAAAAACCCTGCGTCACGCGCTTCTTCTAAGGCCGCCTCAAAGCGTTCGTAGGTTTGAAAAATCTCACCATGAATGTAGTTGTAGCCGACGTTGATGCCCATGGCATACGCGGCGATAGCCATGCCTTCAATCACTGAATGGGGATTGAACTGCATGATGTCTCGGTCTTTGCAGGTTCCGGGCTCACCCTCATCGGAATTACAGACCAAGTATTTTTGACCGGGGAACTGACGAGGCATGAAACTCCACTTCAAGCCGGTAGGAAAACCTGCACCCCCTCGCCCGCGCAAACCAGATTCTTTGACCGTTGCGATCACTTGGTCTTGGTTGAGGCCCTCGCCCCCATCCTTAGCCAAAATCTTACGCAAGGCTTGGTAACCGCCGCGTGCTTCATAGGCCTTCAAGCCCCAATTGCTTCCGTCTAAACCCGCCATGATTTGCGGATTGATGTGGCGATTGTGAAAAGAAGACTCCTGGCCAGGTGCCTGAAATTGGGCTAATAACTGCTCGACGTTCATTAGATTGACCCCGCTTTTTTCAGTCCATCAATCAATTGGTCTAACTTGTCATTGCTCATAAAGCTGCACATGGTTCGGTCATTGACCAATAAAACAGGCGCATCGGCGCAAGCACCTTGGCATTCGCTGGGCTGCAAGGTGATCAATCCGTCTTCGGTGGTTTCACCTGCTTTAATGCCCAACTTTTCTTCCAAATGGGCTAATGCCTTTGCACCACCACGCAATTGGCAAGGCAAGTTGGTGCAAACGTTCAATTTGAACTTACCCACTGGCTTTTGGTTGTACATGTTGTAAAAGGTCGTAACCTCATGAACGGCCATGGGCGCCATACCCAAGTGCTCGGCGACCACTTTTTCGCTCTCCGAACTGACCCAACCCAACTCTTGCTGAACGATGGCCAAGCAAGCCATGACTGCCGATTGTTTCTGATCAGCAGGAAATTTTGCGACCTCGTGATCGAAGCGCGTTTTCATCAATTGCGAGATCATCGATCAATCTCTCCAAAAACAATATCCATAGTTCCAATGATGGACACCGCATCCGCGATCATGTGTCCTTTGGCCATTTCATTAAGGCCTGCCAAATGGGCAAAACCTGGGGGACGAATTTTGAGTCGGTAGGGTTTATTCGCGCCATCACTGACGATATAGATACCGAATTCACCCTTTGGATGCTCAACCGCAGCGTAAGCCTCGCCTTCAGGCACGTGGAAACCTTCGGTAAACAATTTGAAGTGGTGAATAAGACCTTCCATATTGGTCTTCATTGACTCACGCGATGGTGGGGCCACTTTATGGTTGTCGGTAATCACAGGGCCCGGGTTGGCTCTGAGCCATGTAACGCATTGCTCAATGATGCGGTTGGACTGCTTCATCTCTTCCATACGAACCAAATAGCGGTCATACACATCACCGGTCTTACCAATAGGAATATCAAAATCCATTTGGTCGTAAACATCGTACGGCTGCTTTTTACGCAAGTCCCAAGCGATGCCAGAACCACGCAGCATGGGCCCAGTAAAGCCCAGATTCAGAGCGCGCTCCGGGCTCACAATACCGATGTTAACTGTTCTTTGTTTCCAGATGCGGTTATCCGTCAAGAGGGTGTGGTACTCCTCTAAACACGTAGGGAAGCGCTGGGTAAAGTCGTCAATGAAATCGAGCAAGGAACCTTGGCGGTTTTTATTGAGTTCAGCCATCCCTTTGGCGTTGCGAACGCGACTGGCTTTGAATTGGGGCATGCTGTCTGGCAAATCACGGTACACCCCGCCCGGACGGAAATAGGCTGCATGCATACGAGCGCCGCTGGCCGCTTCATACATATCAAACAGGTCTTCACGCTCACGGAAGGTATAAATCAGAATCGTCGAGCTTCCGCAATCATTGCCGTGCGACCCCAACCACATCAGGTGATTGAGTAAGCGCGTAATTTCTGCAAACATCACTCTTATGTACTGGGCGCGAACGGGAACTTCAATCCCCAGCAACTTTTCAATGGCCAAGCAGTACGCGTGCTCATTGCACATCATGGACACGTAATCAAGCCGGTCCATATAAGGCAGCGCTTGCATGTAGGTTTTGGTTTCAGCCAGTTTTTCGGTCGCGCGGTGCAGCAATCCGATGTGCGGATCCGCCCGTTGGATCACCTCACCATCGAGTTCCAAGACCAAGCGCAAAACGCCGTGTGCTGCGGGATGTTGGGGCCCAAAATTGAGGGTGTAGTTTTTAATTTCAGCCATGCATTGAACTGCTTACTGCAGACCTCCGTAATGGTCTTCGCGAATAATGCGCGGCGTGATTTCTCGGGTTTCAATCGTGACGGGCTGGTACACCACACGCGCCTGTTCAGCGTCGTAGCGCATTTCAACGTGACCCGTCGTCGGAAAATCTTTGCGAAAGGGATGACCGATAAAGCCGTAGTCGGTAAGGATTCGACGCAAATCTTCGTGGCCTTCAAAGACAACTCCAAACAAATCAAAGGCCTCGCGTTCAAACCAATTTGCAGCGTTCCAAATGTCATTGACCGATTCGACCATGGGCATGCCGTCGTCTTCAGCGAACACCTTTAACCGCACCCGCTGGTTCAAGCTGATCGACAGCAAATGGCTCACGATGCAATAGCGCGGGCCTTCGTACTGGCCCATTCCGTACTCAGAATAATCGACGGCACACAAGTCCATCAATTGCTCAAACTTGCATCCGGGGGCGTCGCGCAAAATTCCAGCTGCTGCGTGGTAATCCTTAGCGGCAACCAAGACCTTCACTTCGCCCAATTCAACCGAGATACGTTTGACTTTGTTACCCAAAGCCAAAGCGACCGCAGCCTTGGTGTCTTCAGGATGGATAGAAAATACTGTCATATTTTGAATTTAAGCCCGTGCAATGGTTTCAGTGCGGCGGATCTTTTGCTGCAATTGCAAAATTCCATAGACCAGCGCCTCAGCCGTTGGCGGACAACCGGGCACATACACATCCACCGGAACAATCCTGTCGCAACCTCGAACTACCGAGTAGCTGTAGTGGTAATACCCGCCGCCGTTTGCGCATGACCCCATGCTGATAACCCAGCGAGGCTCTGACATCTGGTCATATA
>SXSX01000183.1 GCA_005793295.1 Burkholderiales bacterium
AAGTCGCCTAAGCAAAGCCAAAGTCAAAACCAAAACCAAAATACCCCTACCGCAGTTTCAGTGGAAAAAAAAAGCCTGAAGCCTGAGCAAACATCCGTTAGCAAGGTGCAACCGTGGGATGACGCTCCACCAGGTCAGGTCTTGCCGGTTCGCGCGAGTACTTCGCCCGCTGACGGGGCTGAACCCAATGATGTGCCTTCGCAGTCCACACCTTCAGTTGCACCCATACCTCTTAAGCCTACCAAATTAGTCAGTGTGCCGGTGCGGGTGCAAGCAGAAAGTCGCGAGGAGGTCTTGAACTCGGCGCATTCGTTGCCCGTTTTGGTGCCTACGCCTGAGGGCGATTTTTGGCATACTACGGTACAAAAGCTCATTGAGGTCCAGGCCATTACAGCCATGGTGCGGGAGCTCGCACTGCAATCTCAACTCGTAGCGCGTGACGAAGACCAATGGATTTTGCGCGTGGAGCGCGAGTCGCTCAACCAAGCCGGTAGCCGCGAGCGACTCATCCAAGCCTTGCAATCGCTGGGACTGGTTGTGAATTTGGCGGTCGAGGTGGGGCGCGTAACTGACAGCCCCGGCCGGCGCAATGCCAGCGCCAGCGCGGAGCGGCAGATGGCTGCCGAACAAAGAATTCACCAAGCCCCGTTCGTACAACGCATGATGCAAGAATTTGGCGCCCGGGTGGTGCCAGGGTCGATTCGCCCGCTTTAAGTACGACTTATTTTTTTCAATACATCCGCCCATTGTTTTAACGATTAACTGAAATAAAGGAAAACGCTATGTTCAACAAAGGACAACTCGCCGGCCTGATGAAGCAAGCCCAGGCGATGCAAGACAACATGAAAAAAGCCCAAGACGAATTGGGCACGATTGAAGTCACCGGTGAGTCCGGCTCGGGCTTGGTCAAGGTCACCATGACTTGCAAGCACGAAGTCAAACGCGTCACTATCGACCCCAGTCTTTTGAGCGATGACAAAGACATGATTGAGGACTTGGTTGCTGCCGCCTTTAATGCCGCTTTGCGAATCGCCGAAGAAACCTCGAACCAGAAAATGGGCAAGATCACCGCGGGCATGCCAGCTTTGCCCGGCGGAATGAAAATGCCGTTTTGAAAATGACAGATGCCAGCGCCTTAGACGCTTTGATTCAGTCTTTGCGCCGCTTGCCCGGCGTGGGAATTAAATCCGCACAACGCATGGCGTTTCATTTGCTGCAGCACGATCGTGCGGCGGCCCAAACCTTGGCCCGTGCCTTGTTGGACGCGACCGAGCATGTCCACCACTGCGAGCGCTGCCATACCTTCACTCAAAACGTGGTGTGCGCGACCTGCTTGGATACACGCCGGGACCACACCAAACTGTGCGTGGTTGAAACGCCCGCTGACCAATCGGCGCTGGAGCGAACCGGGGCTTACCGCGGCTTGTATTTTGTTTTGATGGGCAAGCTTAGTCCTTTGGACGGAATTGGTCCGCACGACTTAGGGTTAAAGAAATTGTTTGAGCGTGCCTGCGACGGTATCGTGCAAGAGGTGATATTGGCCACCAACTTCACAGCCGAGGGCGAGGCAACCGCCTATGTAATCAGTGAGGGTTTGCGTGCCAAAGGCTTGCAACCCACGCGCTTAGCGCGTGGTGTTCCGGTAGGCAGCGAATTGGAGTACGTTGATTTGGGAACCATTGCGCATGCTTTGGTCGATCGACGTTAAGACTAAGGCTAAATCCTGAGGTTTAGCCGGCCTTCTTTTTCCCCGAAGCGTTCGCAACGGTTTTGGCTTTGGTTTTGGGTTTGGGTTTGACTGCTTCCTTGGATTTTTTGGCTCCATTCGCTTTTTTCGCACGGGCCGCTTTGGCAGGTACAAACAAAACGACTTGTTGGCCCGCATTGAAGTTAGCGCTGGCGCTGACTTTGTTCCATTGAACGATGTTGGTAGCCGAAGTTTTATAGCGTTTTGCCAAGCTAGCCACTGTGTCGCCATTGACGGCCTTCACGGTTTTTTTGACCAAAACGGTCTCGGGCGCCAAGCTCATCTGGCCGCTGTCGGCAACTTTTTCAGTCACGTCTTTTTCAGAGTGGGCCGAGCGAGGAACCAGCAACGCTGAGCCCGCCTTAATCAACATACGAGGGGGGATATTGTTTATTTCTCTGAGCTGCGTCTCTGGCATTCCGGTGCGCTTGGCAGCGTCTGCAGCTTTCATGGTGGTCGGCGCAATCCAGACCGTCCAACTTGCTAACCTGCCACCGCTAAACCCCAAGAGATTGCGCTCAAAAATATCGGCATTGTCCCAAGGCAATAAAATTTGCGGCGTTCCGGCCGCCATGATGACGGGCTTACTGAGCGAAGGGTTGAGTGCTTTGAAGTCACTCAGTGGCACCTCGGCTAACTTGGCTGCCAAAACAGTATCAATGTCTCTGCGAATGCTGACGCTCTGGAAGTAGGGGTGGTTGCCAATTTGCGGCAAGGTGGAGTTAAAACTGCCAGGGTTGGCCACAATATTTTTGATGGCTTGGAGTTTGGGAACATAAAACCGCGTCTCCATCGGCATCGTGAGGCTCGGATAGTCGGTCGCCAAGCCAAGGCGTTTATTTTTACCAATCGCACGGCCTACGCTGCCTTCACCCCAGTTGTAAGCGGCCAGGGCCAAATGCCAGTCACCAAACATCCCGTGGAGTTTTTGTAAATAATCTAAAGCGGCGCGTGTAGAGGCCAAAACATCGCGTCGGTCATCGCGAAAAACATTTTGTTTCAGCTCAAAGTGTTTACCAGTGGCGGGCATGAATTGCCACATCCCTGCGGCTTTGGCACTAGAAACGGCTTGTGGATTAAACGCACTTTCTACAAACGGAAGCAGCGCCAGTTCGGTCGGCATATTGCGCAGCTCTAACTCCTCAACAATATGAAAAAGGTATTTCTTAGAGCGCTCTGTCATCCGAAAAATATAGTCAGGCCGCGCGGTGTACCAGTTTTCACGATCGCGTACCAAATCACTTTCCAGGTTGGGCATCGCGTATCCGCTGCGAATACGCTCCCACAAGTCATCGGTCGTTGCCATTGGAACCACAAAACGGATATTGGATTCTTGAACTTCCAAAGGGGCAAGGCCCTCAAGCGGTGACGTAGGTGTAGCGGTATAACCTAGGCTAGAGACAAAAAATCCGGCGCAGACTAAGCAGCGCCCTAAAAATCGAAACGTCATTGGTATTGGTTTTTCCAGCTGCGCAGGGTTGCAAAGGAGCCGTATTTGGAGAAACCTTCTGCATCAAAGCGTTTAACAGACGCAAGCACGGTAGGACTGGTGCTGCGTAAAAAAGGATTGATGGCAAGCTCCAGGGCCATCGTAGAGGGAAGGGTTGGGAGATCTTGTGAGCGCAAAGCGAGACAGTGCTCTTGGTAGTTTTCCAGCGCCGCATTATTGGGGTCAACCTCCCGCGCAAATTTCAGGTTACTCAAGGTGTACTCATGGGTACAACATACGCGGGTGTTTGCGGGCAAGGCCGCCAAGGCATTCAAAGAATTCAACATTTGCGCCGGGGTTCCTTCAAACAAGCGCCCGCAACCGCCGCTAAATAAAGTATCTCCACAAAAAAGCAGGGGAATACCGTCTGTCGCTTTGCAATAAAAAGCGATATGCCCAGCGGTATGTCCGGGAACATCTATCACTTGAAAATCTAGGCCCAAAAGGTGCGCCGAGTTGCCTTGGGAGAGCTTCATTAATGGCTCAGGAACATGTTCTTTGGCGGGACCAAAAACTTGGGCTCCTGTGGCTTGCCTTAACTCCGCGACGCCGCCCGTGTGGTCGCCATGGTGGTGCGTGATTAAAATACCTTGAAGGTTCAGCCCTTCAAGGGCCAAGGCCTCTAAAACCGGTTGGGCCACGCCAGGGTCAACCACCAAAGCATTTTCCCCATCGTGCAGCATCCAGATGTAATTGTCAGTCAGAGCAGGCAGCGGTATTAACTTCATGAGTGAACCCATTATAAGTTTTCAAGATTGGCTCTATACCCCGCCAGGACATTACCTGTTGGAGTGGGAGCGCCAACAAGTGAGTAGCGCGGTCACTGATATTTTTGGATACCACGCGGTCCAACTGGGGGTTTCTGAAATGGACGGTTTGCAAGCGAACCGCATGCCTCATCGCTGGTTGGCCGAACAAACTTCAGCCCCCCAAGCCCTGCGCCAACCCGCCTTCGTCAGTGACTTTTGCGCTTTACCTTTTCCTGCCAATTGCCTTGATCTGGTGATCTTGCCGCATACGCTGGAATGCAGCTTGGATGCGCACGAAACCTTGCGCGAAGTGGAGCGCGTATTGGTGGCAGAGGGTCGGGTTGTGATTTGCGGAATCAACCCCTTGAGTTTCTGGGCCCTGCGCCAAGCGCGTTCGAGTTTATGGATGCGCTTGGGGCTTGGGCGGTTTTTGGGGCAATCGTATTTACCTGAGGCACAAGAATTTATTGGCTATTGGCGACTGCGGGACTGGTTGCGCTTACTCGGTTTTGAAATTGAAGTGGTGCGCTTTGGTGGCTACAGCCCGGCGGTGCGAACTGCCAAATGGTTGAAGCGCTTTGCATGGATAGAGCGCTGGGGAGCGCGGTGGTGGCCTATTTTTGGGGCCGTGTATTTGGTCGTGGCGGTTAAAAAAGTTCGGGGCTTGCGTTTGATGGGCCCCGCTTGGAAATCGACGAAGGTGCGAGCAGGTAACCCGGTTTCTGCTTCGCGCCAAGCGCAAGATGCAACCCGCAGGGAGACAGACGCGTGAACAAAGTGGTGATTTATACAGACGGCGCTTGTAAAGGAAACCCCGGCCCCGGTGGGTGGGGCGCTTTGTTGCGCTCGGAGGATGGGTCAGAGAAAGAGCTTTACGGCGGCGAATTCGGAACCACCAACAACCGCATGGAAATGACCGCCGTCATCCAAGCCTTGTCAGCCCTCAAACGCCCTTGCAAGATCACACTGCACCTCGACAGCCAGTACGTTCTCAAAGGCATCACCGAATGGTTGCCCGGTTGGAAAGCCAAAGGCTGGAGAACCGCTGCAAAGCAACCGGTAAAAAACGTTGATTTGTGGCAAGCGCTAGACGCCTTGGTCCAAAACAGCGGCCATGTGATCGATTGGCGCTGGGTCAAAGGACACGCCGGTGATGTTGGTAATGAGCGTGCCGATGGGTTGGCGAATTTGGGAGTGGAGTTGGGGCAGGGTTCGGTTTAGGGAACCGCAGCCATTACCGTTTAAATCACGCCATTAAAGACCATCACATCCACCAGATCCCCAGTCGCAATATTGCCTTGTTCATGGTGTAACACCAGCAAGCCAATGGCTTGCACCATCGAACTCAAAACGCCTGAGCCTTGTTGACCAGTAATTCTGACGTTCAAGCTGCCGTCTGCGCCAGCTGACACGATGGCGCGTTGGTATTCGGTGCGGCCGGGTTTTTTGCGAATGGGTTCAAGGCTTTTGGCTTTTAAGAGGGGCGGCTGGATACTGGGGTCATCCGCACGGGCGCCCATCATCTGCCAAAGCGCTGGTCGAACAAAGGCTAGGAAAGTCACCATCACGGCCACCGGATTTCCGGGCAGGCCAAACAGCGGCACCTTCCCTAAACGACCAACGGCCATGGGGCGGCCCGGGCGCATCGCAATTTTCCAAAACACCACGCCACCTTCACCAGGGGTTTCGCTGTGGGCTAATTCGCGCATCATGGCTTTGGTGTGGTCAGCTTCACCCACGCTGACGCCGCCGCTGGTGACGATGGCGTCGGCCTGTTGTGCGGCGCTGAGAAATGCGGCCTTTAATGCGTTGGGATCATCACGGACCACGCCCATGTCAATGCATTCAATGCCCATACGCTGCAACAGGCCCCAAACGGTGTAGCGGTTACTGTCATACACAGCGCCTTCGCGCGGCGTTTCTCCCAGGCTGAGAATCTCATCGCCGGTAGAAAAATAAGCCACGCGTAAGCGACGAAAAACGCGAAGTGTTGGCAAACCGAGGCTTGCCAGCAAGCCCAAAGCTGCGGGGCTCAGAACGGTTCCGGCCTTTAAAGCGGCGTGGTTTTTTTGAAGGTCTTCGCCACGAAACCGGCGGTTGTCTCCCAGACGGAGTGCGCCCGCGGGGATGGAAATGGTGGCGGCTTCACCAACACCAGCGTGTGTCACCATTTCTTGCGGGACCACCGTGTCTAAGCCCGCCGGCATGACTGCGCCGGTGGTAATTTTCACGCACTCGCCCGGGCCCACCGGCCCTTGGTAGGCTTTCCCGGCGAGGGCAAAGCCCACAGGTTTGAGTTGTAAAGGGGTATCGCTTTGGAGCGCCAAGCCAGCAAAGGCGTAGCCGTCCATCGCGGAGTTGTCGTGGGCCGGGACATCGATGGGGCTGATAACGTCTTGTGCGAGAACCCGCCCTAAGCATTGCATCAAAGGCAAGGTTTCCGTGGTGTCAACGGCCGCAACCATGCGCGATAAAAAGGCGTTCACCGTATGGGCGGGCAGGGCGTTGGGGTCGTAGCCTGCAAGCTCGGCTGCAATGGCGTCTAAAGTCTTCATGGGTTTTCTAGGGATTGCAGTTGGTCCAAGGTGTTGGCATTGAAAAAAGCCTGCGGGTCATCGTGGGGGAGGTTAAACATGACCTCTACAGTGTGGTGTTGACTTGTCCACGCATCGACCTTTCTGCCGCCTTGGCTGAGAAAGTGACTGAGGCTGGGCGCGAGAGCGGTGCGAATGAGGCAAAAAACGGGTTGGGTTCTGAGCTGTGTTTCGCCATGTTTATTGGTTTCAGGAGCGCTCGCAATGGCAATGTCAGCGTCGTTAGAAATCAGGGCCTGGCTTAATCGCTCGAGTAAGTCCAAGGGGAAGACGGGCGAGTCACAGGGTACGGTGAGCAGGTAGGGAAATTCGAGGTGGGCGCAATGCGCCAAGGCGGTGGCGAAGCCAGCCAAGGGACCTGCAAACCCTTCAAGCGCATCTTGCAAAACGGGAAAGCCCCACGCTACGTAGGTGGGCGCGTTTCGGTTGGCGTTGATAGCGATCAGACCGGGTGCCCCAGCAGTTTGTTGGTTGAGGCGGTCGATGGCGTGGTGAGCCAAGGCCTTGCCGCGTAGCGTTTGCAAGCCTTTGTCTACGCCGCCCATGCGGCTTCCCATGCCACCGGCTAGCACGACGGCACACACGTCTTTGGCCGCAATTTTCGGCATGGCGACTAGCCTCCGATGTAGCTCATCTCAACCCGGCGCGGGCCAGGCGCAGTGCTGGAGCTGTCGTGGGGGAGGGCGGCGCGTAATTCGGAGTAGCGGTCATCGCGGTTGGTCCAGATATGGCCAATCGCAGAGGCCAGTTCGCCGTCACTAGAACCCGAGCGCACCAGGCTGCGCAAGTCATACCCTTGGTTGGCAAACAGGCACAAATAGAGCTGGCCTTCGGTCGATAAGCGAGCGCGGTTGCAGTCTTTGCAAAATGCTTGTGTCACGCTGCTAATCACTCCGATTTCACCGGCGCTGGGGTCGTGCTTCCCTTGGGTGTCGGCGTATCCCCAGCGTTGGGCTGTCTCGCCGGGCGCTGCGGCTTCAAGG
>SXSX01000184.1 GCA_005793295.1 Burkholderiales bacterium
ATGGTCATCACCACGAATGACGTGGGTAATGTCCATATCGATATCATCAACCACCACGCAAAAATTGTAGGTGGGCGTACCTACCAACTCGCCGGCTTGGGCGGGTCGCGCAATCACCAAATCGTCAAGTTCGTCATTGCTAATTTCAATGCGCCCTTTAACTTTGTCATCCCAAATGACGGAGCCTTCTTGTGGGTTTTTAAAGCGCAAAACGGGTTGAACTCCACTCGGAATTGGAGGCAAAATCTTTCCTGGCGCAGGACGCCATGTTCCGTCGTAGCGTGGCTTTTCTTTGTTCGCCATTTGCGTTTCACGCAAGGCGTCTAAGGCCTCCACACTCATGTAACAGGGATACACCCAGCCAGCCGTCTGAAGCTCAAGGAGAACTTCTTTGTAGCGATCCATGCGCTGCATTTGGTAAAACGGCCCCTCGTCATGGTCTAAGCCTAACCACCGCATGCCTTCAATAATCACATCGACTGCAGCTTGGGTCGATCGCTCTTGGTCGGTGTCTTCAATTCGGAGAATAAAGTCACCGCCTGTGGCACGGGCAAAGGCCCAAGGGTAAAGCGCAGATCGGATATTGCCTAGGTGAATAAAGCCGGTGGGCGAAGGCGCAAACCGGGTCCGTGTTTTGGTCATGCGCTTACTTTCAAACTATCCAAGCCACGTGCGATGTCGGCTTTTAAATCTTCGATGTTTTCTAGCCCTACCGCGACGCGAATCAGCCCTTGGCCGATGCCTGCGGCATGGCGCTGGGCTTCGGTAATCCGGGCGTGGGAAGTACTTGCGGGGTGGCAGATCGTGGTTTTGGTGTCACCTAAATTGGTGGTGATGGAGCACACTTGGGTGCTATCAATCACGTGAAACGCATTTGCGCGAGCTGAGGTAGCGTCGGTATGCTGAACTTCAAAAGACACCACCGGCCCACCCAACCCCGACTGCTGACGCATTGCCAAGGCGTGCTGCGGGTGGTTAGGTAAACCCGGGTAAAAAACACGGGCAACTTGAGGCTGGTCTTGCAACCATGTTGCGAGTTCTAAGGCGGTGGCGCACTGCGCTTTCATACGAATCGATAGCGTCTCCATGCCCTTGAGTACCACCCACGCATTAAATGGCGACAAGACCATTCCCGCGGTTCGGGTAATGGGTAAAAAGATGTCGTCCACCTCTTTTTGGGTACAGCAAAGCGCACCCGCAACCACCCGCCCTTGTCCGTCTAAATATTTGGTTCCTGAATGAATAACGTAGTCTGCGCCAAAGCGCGTGGGTTGTTGCAGCGCAGGGCTACAGAAGCAATTGTCCACCGCCAACTTAGCGCCTTTGCTATGCGCCAACTCCGCTAAGGCTTGAATATCGCAGACATCGGTTAAGGGGTTGGTCGGTGTTTCTGCAAAAAGGAGTTTGGTGTTGGGCCGAATAGCCGCGGCCCAAGCGGTTACATCGGTTTGTGAAACGTAAGTGGTCTCTACACCAAACTTGGCAAACTCACCTGAAAACAAACGTACCGTAGAACCAAATACCGACTGCGAACACACCACATGGTCTCCCGCTCGCAACAAGCCCATTCCCAATAACAATATAGCCGCCATGCCGCTAGAGGTCGCAATAGCCGCCTCAGTCCCCTCTAGCGTAGCCAAGCGCAACTCCATGCTAGTCACCGTCGGATTGCCAACGCGGGTATACACATATCCATCATCTTCTTGGGCAAAGCGGCGGGCGGCGGTGGCGGCATCAGGTTGAACAAAGCTGCTGGTGAGGTACATCGTTTCCGAGTTCTCTCCGTATTGGCTAGGCTCGATCCCTGCGCGTACAGCCAAGGTATCTAAATGCAGACCTGAAGGAAGTTTTTTTGCAGTCATAAATAGTCATTCAACAGAATTCGGAAGCGCAAGACGCGATGCATCTTCCTGCTCTTCTTGTGAGCCGCCACGGGTTTCTCGCAAGCGCGTAATGTCGTCGCCGGTGATATCGCCAGTGACATAGATGCCATCAAAACATGACGCATCAAAATCGGCAATCGCAGCGTTGAGGGAGCCTACCGCTTTTTTCATGCCCTCAACATCTTGGTAAATCAAGGCGTCGCAGCCGATGATGGCGCGAATTTCTTCTACATTGCGGTCATGGGCAACCAGTTCACTGCTGGTAGGCATGTCAATGCCATACACATTGGGAAAACGCACCGGCGGCGCTGCACTGGCCAAATACACTTTTTTCGCACCCGCATCACGGGCCATTTGCACAATCTCACGGCTCGTGGTCCCGCGCACTATGGAGTCATCCACCAACAACACGTTGCGGCCTTTGAATTCACTGGCAATGGCATTGAGTTTTTGGCGAACTGATTTTTTTCGCACCTCTTGGCCCGGCATGATGAAGGTACGCCCCACGTATCGGTTTTTCACAAAACCTTCCCGGTAAGGCAGGCCCAAAAGTTGAGCCAACTGCGCCGCACTGGGACGGCTCGATTCTGGAATCGGAATCACCACATCAATATCGCTTGGCGGTACAGTTGAGATCACTCGTTTAGCCAACGTTTCACCCAAATTCATGCGTGCTTGGTAAACAGAAATTCCATCCATCACCGAATCGGGCCGCGCCAAATAAACAAACTCAAAAATACAGGGGTTGAGTTTCGGCGACTGGGCACACTGCTTGGCTTGAACTTCACCTTCGAGATTCACAAACACAGCCTCGCCTGGTTCGATATCGCGATCAAACTGGTGCATCGTTCCTTCAAGCGCCACCGACTCACTGGCAAGAACCACATTGCCCGCGCTACGGCCCATGCACAAAGGCCGAATGCCATGGGGATCACGAAAAGCGAGAACACCGTGTCCAGCAATCAACGCGATCACTGCGTAGGAGCCTTTCACGCGCAGATGCACATTGCGCACCGCTTCAAAAAGGTGCTCTGGCTTTAAGGGCATTCCGCGCGTAGTGCGCTCCACTTCATGGGCCAAGACGTTGAGCAACACTTCAGAGTCGCTCTCGGTATTAATGTGGCGGTGGTCTACCGTGAATAACTCACGCTTGAGGGCGTGGGCGTTAGTCAAATTTCCGTTATGAACCAACACAATTCCAAAAGGAGCGTTGACGTAAAAGGGTTGAGCTTCCTCTTCGCTGTACGCGTTGCCTGCGGTGGGGTAACGCACTTGGCCTAGGCCACAGTTGCCAAGCAAGGTGCGCATATTTCGAGTCCGAAACACGTCTTTCACCATGCCTTTGGCTTTGTGCATAAAGAATTTACGTTCTTGCTGGGTCACGATGCCCGCAGCATCTTGGCCACGGTGTTGCAAAAGCAACAAAGCGTCATAGATGAGCTGGTTCACAGGTGCGTTGCTGACAACGCCGACGATTCCACACATGTTTATTGCACTCGCTCAGGGTAAATATTTTGCAAATTCTTGGGGCAACAAAGGCTGCAAACCTTTCAATACCACCGCAGTTAACGCAGGCCCAGTGGCTTCTTGCCACCAAGCACTCATCCGCATCGGCGTCATCCCGACAACTACCGTGATTGCTAAAAGCACAATCAGACCACGGGTTGCGCCAAACAAAGCGCCTAGGCCTCGGTCTGCTGGGCTTAAACCCACGACGGAAATCAGTTTTTTCATTAAGAACGCAAGCAGGCTTCCAGCGAAGATGCAGGCAACAAAGGCAAGCACAAAACCGCTGGCGTAACGGACCGCTTCACTTAAACCGCTCCAAGGCAGCCACTGCGCCACCATGGGCGCAAACCATTGGGCTAAATAGAATGACGCAGCCCATGTCGCCAAGGACAGCACTTCGTAAACCAAACCCCGCCAAACACCTAAAAGCGTCGATGCGGCCAATAAACCCAAAAAGACCCAGTCCAAATATGGCATGTGCGCCGTCTAACTTACAGTTCGAGTACGGCCGCAGGCAGGTCTAGCTTTCGAATCTTTTCAGCCATTTTGTTGGCCGCTTCTTTGCCCTGCATGGGGCCCACCCGGACACGAATTCGCCGTCCTTCAGATCCAGTGACGACTTGGGTATAGGTTTTGATTCCAGCTCTTTCAAGTTTGACACGCGCTTCTCGGGCTTTTAAAACATCAGCGAATGCACCAATTTGAACGGTGTAACGGGTTGCGCTATCGGCCGCGGGGGGGTCTGCCGCTTTGCCTTCTAAAAGGCTTTGCGCTCGGGCTGCATCACTGGTCTTTACGGGTGTTGGCTCTGGTTTGGCTTCAACTTTTACAGGGGCTTTCTCGGCTGGCTTTACTGTGGGTGAAGCCAGTGGCGTTTCACGGGCAACCGGCTCCACCGGTGGGACGACAGCCGCAACCGCGGGGGTTTGTTGTTCAATGACCGGTTTTGCTACAGGCGCTTCGGAAGCCACAGGCACTGGAGGCGCAACCGGCGCAAGGGGTTGAACTTTGGCTTTATCGGGAATTTCGATCGGGATATCTACCGCGATGGGGCGGGGCTGGGTATCAAACAGGAGCGGAAAGCCAATGACACCCACCAAGACGAGCGTTGCTGTGCCAATCAGACGATGGCGTGCGCGTTTACGAAGCACATCATGGCTTTCAGGCGCCACGCTAGGCGCTTGCTGCTCGGCGCCGTTCTTGCGGAATGTAAAAAAGGGCATAGAAAGGTAACTCAAGAGCTCAGGTGCGCGCCGTGCAGTTTGGGAAGGCCTTGCTGCAAAACACCGCCTACGGTGTAGAAGGATCCGAAGACGACGATTCTATCAGCGGGGTCCGCAGCGGCAGCGGCGGCCTTTAAGGCGGCAGACGGGTCAGAAAAAACCGCCGATTGCGCATTTTTTCGGGTGTTTTGAGCCTGCCACTGCCCTTGAAGCTGTAAAGCGCTGGCCGCACGGGCGGTGGGCAAATCGGTGAAATACCAACGGTCAATGAGCGGATTGATGCGTGAAAGCATGGGTGCCAAATCTTTATCCGCCATCGCTCCAAACACGGCATGGGTTGTTGGGAAATAACCCATCGCATCGAGGTTGGCCGCTAAAGCGGCGACCGAATGCGGATTGTGCGCAACGTCCAAAACCAAATTGGGCTGACCGGCGATGATCTGAAACCGTCCAGTAAATTCGACAAAAGCAAAACCGTTGCGAATGGCTTGGGCGGTGACTGGCAAACTTTCTCGCATCGCTGTCAAGGCCGCCAAAACACCGGCGGCATTCACTAACTGGTTTGCCCCGCGCAGCGCGGGATAAGCCAAGCCACTGTATCGCCGCCCGCGCCCCGCCCAACTCCATTGCTGCGGATCGCCCGACACATTAAAGTCTTTACCTACCTGCCAGAGGTCTGCGCCGATTTTTCCAGCATGGTCTAAAACGCTTTGGGGTGGTAGCGGGTCGCTGACGATCACAGGGCGACCACTGCGCATGATCCCCGCTTTCTCAAAGCCAATGGTTTCGCGGTTATCGCCTAAAAGCTCCATGTGATCGAGGTCAATGCTGGTGATGATCGCGCAGTCAGGGTCAATAATGTTGACCGCGTCTAAGCGTCCGCCCAACCCCACCTCCAAGATCACCACATCCAAAGGTGTTTGGCGAATGACCTCAAAAATAGCCAAAGTAGAAAATTCAAAATACGTGAGCGAAATGTCATCGCTATCCGTCGTTCTTGCCGCATCCACCCGCTCGAACCCTGAGGCCAATGCTTGCGCCTGCACGTTGTCCCCCTGCAAGCGCAAACGCTCCTCAAAATGCACCAAATGGGGAGAGGAATACACCGCAGTGCGGTAGCCGGCTTGCATCAAAATAGATTCCAACATGGCGCAAGTCGAGCCCTTGCCGTTGGTTCCTGCCACGGTAATGACAGGGCAATGCATTTGCAAACCCATACGCTGCGCAACGGTGCGCACACGCTCGAGCCCCATATCAATGTTTTTGGGGTGCAATTGCTCGCAAAAGCTAAGCCATTCAGATAAATTTTTCATAAGCCCCTTATTGTCGCCCAGCTTGGAAGATGCTCCATCTTGCCAATGGCATGATGAGGAGCATGAATAAAAAGTCCGCACGTGGTTAAACGACCTGTCGTGGTGTGGCCCCAAGGCCAAATTACCGTAGGCTTTAGCCCCGAACGCTTTGCCGCGCTCCTGACCTAAAATTCACCCCTGAAAGTTTTAACCATTTAAATCTATTTATGAGCACCACCCAATTAGAAGGCGTCACCGTTGCCACCCAAGCCAGCGTTTACTTTGACGGCAAATGTGTTAGCCACAGCCTCACCATGGCCGACGGAAGTAAAAAGTCTGTGGGCGTCGTCTTACCCGCCACCTTGGTATTTGGAACGGCCGCGCCCGAAATCATGGAATGCGTTGCGGGAAGCTGCGAATACCAATTGCCTGGATCGACCGAGTGGCTCACCTCAAGCGCCGGTCAAAAGTTCCAAGTTCCAGGAAATACACAATTTCAAATTCGAGTCAGCTCGGCTTACCACTACATCTGCCACTACGGCTGATTCACCTTCACATCCTTTTATCGTCTGACGGAACTTCATGTCAACCATTCTTCAAACTATTCCCGTCGGTCAAAAAGTCGGCATTGCATTTTCTGGCGGCCTAGATACCAGCGCAGCCTTGCACTGGATGCGCAACAAAGGGGCCATTCCCTATGCTTACACCGCTAACCTAGGCCAACCCGACGAAGCAGATTACGATGAAATCCCCCGCAAAGCCATGGAGTACGGGGCAGAAAACGCCCGTTTGATTGACTGTCGCAGCCAACTTGCGGCTGAAGGCATTGCCGCTTTGCAAAGTGGCGCTTTTCACATTTCTACGGCTGGCGTGACTTACTTCAACACCACCCCCATTGGCCGCGCAGTCACCGGCAC
>SXSX01000185.1 GCA_005793295.1 Burkholderiales bacterium
AAAGCAACTTGCACCATTTCGCTAAAGAGTGCGATATCAATGTTGGGCGGCTCAGCTAAGGGCACCATGCGAACGATGGCACTGTCCACCCGTGGCGGCGGATCAAAACTCTCTGGCGGAACAAATAAAACATCTTCCATGGCGTAACGCCATTGCAGCATGACGCTCAACCGGCTGAAATCTGAGGTGTCAGGGGCGGCCACCATGCGGTCAATCACTTCTTTTTGCAGCATAAAGTGCTGGTCTTCAATGCAGTCCACATACTGCAGCAAGTGAAACAAAATCGGCGTAGAGATGTTGTAAGGCAAGTTGCCGACCACACGTAATTTTGCTAGTGCACTATCGGCAATAATGAAACTCGCAGTTCGATCTTGGGCGATCTGCGAAAAATCCACTTTAAGTACATCAGACTCAATGACGTGCAGTTGGGGATGTTCGCGCAGCCGCTTGGCCAAGTCGCGGTCGAGCTCGATCACGGTAAGCGCACCGAGACGCTCTACCAAAGGCTGCGTCAAAGCAGCCAAGCCGGGCCCGATTTCAACCATGTGCTGGCCAGCCAAGGGTGCGATAGCGCTCACGATAGCGTCAATGATGCAGCCGTCAGATAAAAAATGTTGTCCGAAGCGCTTTCGGGCGATGTGTTGCATGCAAACAGGAAAGTACGAGCGGGTTACGGCTCGCGAATTTCCACAAAGGCCCGAGCGCGCACATCACGTGCCCATGTTGCGTATGCTTCTTCAGCGCGTGCAGCTTTTAAGGAACTGCGCATTTGCTCGCGCTGTTGCGCCAAACTCAGCTCAACGCGCCTGCGTTCAATCAATTGAATCAAATGCACACCAAAGCGAGAAACAGCGGGTTGGCTGATTTCGCGGTCTTTCAGGCGGTCTAAAACCGCATCGAACTCGGGGACAAACATACCGGGAACAGACCATCCAAGATCACCACCTTGGGCTGCGCTCCCATCTTGGGACACATCGCGGGCAGCCGCTTCAAAAGAAGTGGCTCCCGACATGATGCGTTGGCGTACTTCGGCCAAGCGGGCACTGGCTTGACTGGCAGTCAATTTCTCGGTAGTGCGTAACAAAATATGCCGTGCGCGGGTTTGGACAACGGTTTCAACCAAAGCGCCAGCGCGGCGGTCAATGACCTTGAGCAGGTGAAAACCCGCATCAGAGCGAACCAACTCCGATACGGCACCAACGCCCAGGGCTTGGGTTGCCGAGACAAAACTGGCAGGATACCGATCAGCACGGCGCAGACCTAGTTGCCCACCATTTTTACGTTCTGAAGCAGAAAATTCTTGGACTAAGGCCTCGAACTTTTCACCAGCGAGCACGCGGGCACGCAATTGTTGGGCTTGGGTTTGGGCAAGGGTGATTTGGGCTGGGGTTGGTTTTTCAGGCAACGCAATTAAAAGCTGTGCGAGGTTGATGTCTTGTGCCAAAGGGTCGGTATTCGTTGCTTGGCGATCGGCCAGTGCGCGATCGACTTCGGTATCGGTGATACGCAAGCGGTTATCGACTTCGCGCTCATGCAAACGGGTGACCATCAATTGGTCACGCAACTGATCTCTAAACGTGGTGACACTGGAACCTTTGGCTTGCAGGCTTTTATGAAGCTGACTCACGTCCATTTGATTTTGTGCCGCCACATTGCGCTCTGCTTGGTCTATGGCGGCAGCGTCAATCCGTATTCCTGTTTCTCGCGCAAGCTGCAGTTGCGCGCGATCACTGATCATGCGCTCAAGCACAGCGCTACGGAGCTCAGAAGGGGAAGGCAGGGCCAGGCGTTGTTGTGCCCGTTGTTCGGTAACTTGCTGGATCTGAAGTGTTAATTCGGCATAGGTAATCGGCTCGGAGTTCACCAAAGCCACAATAAAGTCGGCGGGTTGGTTGGTTTGCGCGTGGCTAAGCGTGTTGCCAAAAAGAAGGAGGGCGATGGCCCAAGTGTGCAATTTCATAGTGATCAATCGTAATTACTGAAACGGCTGAGAGTGCTGCCGGTCTCACGCAGGTTTTGGTAGCGTGAAATATTGGTTGTTAAGGATTTTTGAGGGCTGAGTCCTAAACGGGTGAAACCCACAAACTCTAACTGGAACATCACACTGGAAATGGAGGTATTCACACTGGTTTGGACGCGGTCTAAGACCACGCGGCCCAACCAACAGCCCGCATCGTACTCGAGGCCTAAGACAGTATTGATAAGGCGACCCTCTGTGAGACTGTAATTGACGCGTCCTACGGCATAGTAGCGCCCTTCACCCTCTCCTTGACCGGCACCTAAATTACGCCCTTTGTCGCCCCACAGATCGTTCAGCGGCCACTGGCCACTGGCTTCGATTTGTTCGCTCGAATTGCGTTGAAAGCGGTAGGCCATATTGAAAACACGGTAGTTACCTGGGCTGTAGCGTGCTCCCACCACGGCCCGGCCCAGCTCGTCGGTTTTGCCGTTGTACTGCAGCATCGAGTCCAGCATCCAGCGCTCATTGACATTCACCCCAGCACTTAGAAGAACATCGCTAAAACCTGCCAATGCGCCAGTAACAAGTTGGTCGGCAAAGCGCAGTCTTTGCGCGACTCCAAACCGAGCGAGTTGAGCACCTGAGTCGGCGTCTAAGTAACGCGTTGTCAGTCCGAGCGTAAGCAAATTGTTATCCGAAATTTTGTCATTTCCCACATAGGCATTTTCGGTAAAGATCGTGGCGAAATTAAAGTCGTTTAATCCGGTGTCGTAATTGGGAAGAAAACTTTGGTTGATAAAAGGTGTGTTGACGTAGAAGGCACGAGGCTCTAACGTTTGTAGCAAACTTCTTCCACCCAAAGTGGTTTCGCGCTCGAATACCAATCCACTGTCTAGGCTGAACGTTGGAACCGTACTTGCCGCCGTTTGATTGCCGTTGTAAATGGCATCGTACTGGTAGCCTCGGGTGTGCAGTTGGAGTTTGGGAGTGATAAAACCGGCCGGACGAATAAATGGATAGCTGACCTGCGCTAAGCCAAAAATTCGCTGTGCGTTGGGCTGACCGGTTAACTTGCTTAGTGATTCAAACTGCGTAAAGTCACCGTCGATCGACCAATCAAATCCTGCCGTGTTGTAGCGGGCGTAGCGACCGGTCAATTGAGGCGAGCGGTCATAGGGTGGAGCAATCGGTGCGTTAATATCTTGCAGGGTTTGCCATTTTAAAACTTTGACGCTTGATGAAAAATAGCCTCTGCCCCAAGACGCCGTCACATCGGCCGGCAGCAAGCGCGGGGAAGCGCCAGGCGCTAATGTGGCATTGGGGAAGTCTCGCCAATAGTCATCATCACTGACCCGATTGATATTGAGGGCGACCCCCACCCCGCCAATGGGAGTGCTCATGGCGCCGGTGTGAAATAAGGATCCGCTCCAGCGGTTGAGGTTTCGCAGCTTGTCCGCCGGCATGTAGCTCATGCGCGCAGTACCCGCGTAACTGGGCTCAAGGTAGCGAAACGCTCCGCCCACATTGACACCCCGTGCTGCCATGTAGACGGGAGTGAGGGTGGCATCGCGGTTAGGTGCAATGTCAAAGTAATAGGGGGTCGTTACTTCGGTGCCATTGGCTGTGTCAAAGGCAACCGTGGGCGGCAAAAACCCAGATTTGCGCTTACTTGAGAGCGGAAAGCTAATTGGCAAAACGCCAAGTACGGGAACCCCTTTGAAATACAAAAACGCGCTTTGAGCAACGCCAATGTCTTCGTCATTGTCAAAATCAATGCGGGCGGCTTTGAGAATCCAATCAGGGAGCCAGTCGGGGCCAGGTTTACGTCTGCATGTCGTGTAGGTCGCTTGGTGAACGCTCAAGTGGGTGCTGTCAATAAAATCAGCGTGTTTGGCTTGGCCGTGGGCCTCGTTTTGTAAAAATTGATAGCGGGGTTCGGTGAAAAAACCCTTGAAGGCATCCAGTTCCACCTCCATATAAGGGCCTTCGTACCGATTGCCGTCACGGTTGATAAGCACATTGCCCTTGGCACGGGCCATGTCGGTCGCGTGCTCGTACTCCAACCGGTCACCCTTAACGACCATCCCAGGTTTACGCAGCACGGCATTGCCTTCTGCAATAGTTTCTAAATCGGTACTTCCGCTAAGCGTATCTGCCTGAACAAAAACAGGTGCAGATTTCGTTTGTTCTTTGTTGATATCTGCTTCAAGACGGGCGGTAGGCTTTAGGCGCAGCGGCGGGTCTGTGACGGTTTGGGCCAAACCATAGCCAGCCATGCCCAGCCAAAGCACCATTCCAGCGCACAGAAGCAGACTTCGACAAAACCCCTGCGCAGGGGAGCCAGGCACTAAATAAGACATGAAGAGGCGGGATTGATCACAAAAAGATAGAAAATGGATTATCCATGACCCCGGCCCTCCTCCTTTGCACTCCCCCTTAACCATGCCATTGCAAGAACCCGCCCTTTTTAAGCCCGCCATAGATCCGATCGAGGAAGCGCCGTTGTGGCAAGACGAGCAAAGAAAAAAACAGTTTCAATCTTGGCTGGAGGGAATCAGCGAACGCTTTTCCCTTGACCGTGCGAGCGTTCGTCTAGCTTCAGCGGATGCCAGTTTTCGGCGGTATTTGCGCGTGAACACCTCGCAAGGGGCGTTCGGACCCACCTTGATCATCATGGACGCGCCGCCAGACAAGGAAAACAGCCAGCCTTTCGTCCAGATAGCTACACTTTTAGAAAATGCGGGTATTCGCTCGCCGCAGGTGCTGGATTGGAATGAGCCCCATGGATTCATGCTGCTCACAGACTTAGGCAGCCTCACCATGATGCAAGTGATAGACCCGAAAGGCCCGCCTCCGTTGAACTTGTATTTGCAAGCCATTGACGCATTGATCGCGTGGCAGTTGGCCTCGCGCGAAGGCGTATTGCCGCCGTATGACTACGCACTGCTTCGCCGTGAGATCGATCTTTTTCCGCAGTGGTACCTGAAAGAACACCGCAAAGTCACGCTCAACGCAAAACAAACCAAGGTGATGGAAGATGCGTTTGAAGCCATCATCGCTAGCAACCTGCGCTGGCCCTCTGTCTACGTTCACCGTGACTTTATGCCCCGTAATTTGATGGTGGCCGATGACAAGCAATCCCTTGGCGCGTTGGGTGTGTTGGATTTTCAAGATGCGGTGTATGGCCCGATCACTTATGACATCGCCAGTCTCATGCGCGATGCGTTTTTGAGTTGGAACGAAGATTTTTGTTTAGATGTCACCATTCGGTACTGGGACAAAGCTCGAAAAGCCGGATTACCCGTGGGTGATGATTTTGGAGAGTTTTACCGTGGCGTAGAGTGGATGGGATTGCAACGCCATCTCAAAATTGCCGGTATTTTTGCGCGGTTGACCCTGCGCGACGGTAAGCCCAAATACTTGGCCGATACGCCTCGCTTCATAGGCTACATCCGCGCTACCTGCGACCGCTACATTGAGCTCAAACCTCTGCTGCGTTTAATTGAAGACATCGAGTGCATTGTTCAACCCATCAACTTGGCTTACCCGCGCCTAAATACCACTGATTAGCTCATTAAGCTGCTTACACCAATGCCCCGCTTTTACTGCCCAGCCGAGTTGCAAACTGGCCTAACGCTTGAGCTTGCGCCAGGACCTGCGCGGCATGTGCAAGTTTTGCGACTGCAGCCAGGCGACGCTATTACTCTCTTTAACCATGGCCCCGATTGGGATGGCTTAAACACGCGCCAAGGCGGAGAGTTTGAGGCCACGGTGACGCAGATGGGACGCAGCAACGTACAAGTCCAGATTGGAAAGCACCATGCCATTGAGCGAGAAAATACCAATGCAGTGCATTTGGCCATCGGCATGCCAGCCAACGAGCGCATGGACTGGTTGGTTGAAAAAGCGGTCGAGCTTGGCGTTGCCAGCATCCAGCCGCTGATGACCCAACGAACGGTCCTGCGCTTAAGCGGAGACCGTTCTGCCAAAAAGCAAAGCCATTGGCAAAGTATCGCCATCGCTGCATGTGAGCAATGCGGCGGCAACCGTGTGCCTGAAGTTCATCCCGTGATGAGCTTTGATACCTGGCTCGAACAAAACCACAAATTGCACCGCGCTGTTTTGTCCTTGCAAGAAGGAAGTGTTGCGCTGACACAATGGTCAGGCCCAAGCATGCAGGAACCTAGGTTGTTTTTGTGCGGCCCTGAAGGGGGTTTAAGCCCAGCAGAGGAAGCAGCAGCTATTGCGCAAGGTTTTGCACCTGTGAGCCTAGGCGCGCGGATCTTGCGTTCTGAAACGGCTGCGCTTACTGCGCTTGTTCAAGCAAGCTTGGGGGCGTAGTCAACTCGCGTACCAAGTACGCGTAATTAATGCCTGTAACTAATGCACGTAACTAATGCGTGATTTCGTGGTTTAACCACGTGATCATCCGCGCCAACACCTCATCCTGCTCGGGCTCGTTGAAGAGCTCATGGTAAAAATTTTCATAGCAATGGCTTTGGACGATGGCGCTGGGCGCGGCAGCTGCAAAGTCACGGCTGCCTTGCGGATGAACCAAGCGGTCTTTTCCAGCAAACAGCAGCAAAGTCGGCGTAGACCAAACTGTTGCTTGTGCAAGCACCGCAGGCCCTTCGTCAGCAATAAACTTTGCCAAGCGTGCAGCAATGCGGTCATGAACCAAGGGGTCAGCGCGGTAGGCTGCAACCACCGCGCTGTCGCGGCAAATCCATGTCGGATCCAGCCCGTTGCCCACGCGCAAATTAGGAAACACCGCGGGCAAAGTCGCCAGTAAAAATTTTTGAAATCCACTCAATCCAGGGTCCAGCGCTGGCGAAGAAAGTACCAAAGCGTCAACCGGGCGCATCTTGCGTGCGACCAAACTTGCGGTCGCCAAACCACCCATGCTGTGGCCCACCAAAATCAGCTTTTGATTGGTTGCCATCTTGGCGCGGGTCGCGTCAATCACATCAGCCAAGTCGTCAAGCAAACGGGAATCACTTGGCAAACTGCCTGGCGCACCATAGGATTTGCCGTGGCCACACTGGTCGTAGGCTCGCACAGCAAAACCTGCCGCTTGCAGAGCTGCTGCAACATGGCCGTAACGCCCAGCATGTTCGCCCAGACCGTGCACCAAAATGACCTGCGCTTTGGCGTGTTCGTTGGGTGTGGTGTGGCAGGCGTAATCCCAAGCGGAGAGCGTGTCGCCGCTGCGGTTTTGTAACGCAAGCTCAGTGGGTGCGTTCATGGCAAGCTCGCAATCACCTGCGCCACGGCGGCGGTGAGTTTTTTTGCGTAAGGGACATGCAAAAACTCATTGGGTCCGTGGGCGTTGCTTTTGGGGCCCAACACCCCACACACCATCATTTGCGCTTTCGGAAAACCCAAGCTCAGCATGTTCATCAGCGGAATCGTTCCGCCTTGGCCGATGAAGCCGCAAGACGCACCAAAGTGCGCTTTTGATGCGGCGTCGAGTGCGGACTCCAGCCAAGGCGCCGTAGTCGGGGCGTTCCAGCCGGTGGCGCCGGCGGCTTTTTCAAAGGTCACCCGCGCTTGGTAGGGCGCGTTGTCTTCGAGCAAAGCTTTGAGTTGTGCAACCGCAGGTGCCGCTTCTACGAGCGGGGGCAAGCGCAGAGAAAGTTTGAACGCGGTGTAGGGACGCAAAACGTTGCCCGCGTTGCTGAGTTCTGGCATTCCTTCTACGCCAGTCACACTCAACGTGGGATTCCAAGTTCGGTTGATCAAGGCTTGCAGAGGATCGGTGGTGGTGGGCAAGGCAAACTGCGTAGAGCCGCCACAATCGTAATGCGCCCAGGGGAAGCGCTTGTAAATTTCATCACCCAAGATATCGGCCGTGGCTTGCGCTTGGGCCAGACGCTCCGAGGGGACTTCGCAGTGAAAACTTGCTGGCAACAAGCGCCCGCTTGTGCTGTCCTCTAAACGATCGAGGACTTGGCGCATGATGCGAAAGCTCGAAGGTACTAAACCGCTAGCGTCTCCGGAGTGAACGCCCTCGGTCAATATCTCAACCTTTAAAACGCCGCTGACCATGCCGCGCAAGCTGTTGGTGAGCCACAGTTGATCGTAGTTACCCGCACCTGAGTCAAGACACACGACCAAGCCTACCTCCCCAAGACGGGGTCGTAGCGCGTCGATATATGGCATCAAATCGTAAGAGCCACTTTCTTCACAGGTTTCAATTAAACCCACAATGCGCGGGTGGCCCACGCCTTGGCTTTTGAGGGCTTGGATAGCCGCAATCGCGGCGTAGGCGGCGTAGCCATCGTCGGCGCTGCCGCGGCCGTAAAGCTTTCCGCCCTCATACTTCGGGGTCCACGGCCCTAAGTCTTTGCGCCAACCCGAAAACTCTGGCTGCTTGTCTAAGTGGCCATACATCAAAACGGTTTGTGTTGTAGCCAAGGCGGCGCTGCGCGTGGCGGCCACCTCAAAAAACAAAACCGGTGTGCGCCCGGGTAAGCGGATGATCTCGACGCTGAGCCCGGCAACCTTTTGTAATTCGACCCACTGCGCGGTATTGCGCACTACGGTCTCTAAGAGGCCGTTAGCGTCCCACGCAGAGTCGAACATCGGTGACTTGGCCGGAATGGCGACATAGTCAGTTAGACGCGCAACAATGTCCGTGTCCCACGCGTGGCTGACGTGTTCAAGTGCTTGGGTGGTATCGAGCGCGGCATCGGGAAGGCGGGCGGTCATGCGAAACTCCTAAGGCAAAGAGGCCACCATGATGCCACGCTTAATCCACTTGTAAAACCCCGAACAAAAAAAGGAGTCCCTGCTGTGAAACCCAATTCAAATAGCAAATCACAAGGCCAACACGATGACATCCAGGTGCTGGCCTTTGATATTTTTGGAACCGTGGTGGATTGGCATGGCAGCATTCAAAGAGAAATGGCAGTGCTCTATCCCGACGTGGATGGCGATGCCTTCGCGTTAGCTTGGCGTGATGGCTACCGGCCCGCGATGGCCCGCGTGATGCGAGGCGAGCTTCCTTGGACCTTGATTGATGATTTGCACCGCCAAGTTTTGGATGAAATATTGCCTGAGTTTGGTTTAAGCCATCTTGACGAAAAACAAAGAGCCCATCTCAATCTTGTTTGGCATCGACTCAGCCCTTGGCCTGAAACAGTAGCAGCATTAAACCGCCTCAAACAAAAATACATTCTCTGCACCCTGTCTAATGGCAATATCAATTTACTCACCCGCATGGCCAAACGCGCAGGCTTGCCTTGGGATTGCATTTTGAGCGCCGAGGTATTTCAAGCCTATAAACCCGACCCGAAAACCTATGGTGGCGTTGCACGTGTTTTTGATGTTTCATCCCGTGAGGTGATGCTCGTTGCTGCACACCATGACGATCTCGAGGGTGCCAAGGCTTGTGGATTGCAAACGGCTTATGTGGAACGACCGCATGAATTCGGCTTAGGCCGGCCCAAAGACGTTAGCCCGAGATTAGCCAACGACTTCCACGCGCACGACTTGAACGACTTAGCAAACCAGCTTGGCTGTTAGCGGGTCATCCAGCCTAAACCGTCGCGGGTTGCGTGAGGCGCTGTGCCGCGTTCTGGGCGGTATTCGCAGCCGATCCATCCGGTGTAGCCCAAGCGGTCAATCTCATCAAAAATAGCTGCGCAATGGAGCTCGCCCCGATCGGGCTCGTGCCGATTGGGAACGCCTGCGATTTGCAGATGCCCCACTTTCCTCGATGGCAAATAGGTGCGCAGCTTGTGGCTGATGTCGCCTTCCATGATTTGACAATGGTAGATATCCATTTGGACTTGCAAATACTCTGAGCCCACTTCGTTCACCACGGCGTGGGCATCGGATTGGTATTGCAAGAAATACCCAGGCATATCTCGCCCGTTGATGGGTTCAATCATCAAACTGACGCCCGCACTTGCAGCAAGTTGTGCTGCCCATTGCAAGTTGTGAACGTAAGTGGCGTGCAATACGCTGCGCGATACGTCTGCTGGGGCTAAGCCCGCCATCACGTGAATTCGCTGGCAGTTCAAGCTTTTTGCAAATCCCAAAGCCTGCTCTATACCTGAGCGAAACTCCTCTTCGCGTCCCGGCAAACACGCCGTACCGCGCTCGCCGCGCTCCCACGCCGAGGCCATATCCGCCAAGGTCTTGCCAGCTGGTGGGGCATTAAAAAGCACCTGCTCAAGTCCATGGCGCTTTAACTGCTCGGCCAAGACTGCAGGCGCAAGGGCATAGGGAAATAAATACTCTACCCCCTTAAAACCGTCGCTGGCAGCGGCCGCAAAACGGTCTAGAAAAGCGTATTCGTTGTATTGAAAACTGAGGTTGGCAGAAAAACGCGGCATACAAATAAAAGTAAAGAGACTAAAAAAGAGCGCGGTATGCAACGCCCAAAACTGCACAACAGGCGATCACCACAACCACTCCCCACTTCAATCGCATTAAAGCAAACCCGGCAAGTACGGCAATAAACAAAGCGGCCCAGTCAAGGGATACGGGGTTTCCGCCTTGGGCGGGCAGGTAGGCGAGGTGCATCAGGAAAAACACTGCCAAGCTGGCAATCACCCCGACCACTGCAGCTGTGATGGCCGTGAGTGGCGCAGTCAGTTGTAATTTTCCACGGGTGGACTCAACAAAGGGGCCGCCTGCCAAAATAAAAATAAACGAAGGCAAAAAGGTAAACCATGTCACTAGCACCGCAGCCAAGGCCGCACCCATAAAAAGAGAGTCTGGCCCAAGAACCGCTTTGCTCCATCCGCCTAAAAACCCAACATACGTCACCACCATAATCAGCGGCCCCGGCGTGGTTTCACCCAGCGCTAAACCGTCCATCATTTGCGGACCGGTGAGCCAGCCAAAATGTTCAACAGCGCCTTGGTATACATACGGCAACACGGCATAGGCCCCACCAAAAGTGAGCAAAGCCGCCTTGGTAAAAAACCACCCCATTTGCGTAAGCGTTCCATCCCAACCCCAGGCCCATACCAAGCCCGCCATCGGCAGCAGCCACAAGGCTAAGGCCACGCCAAGAACGCGTGCTAAGCGATGTTTGCTAAAGAGCGCGTGAGTTGGTGTTGGGGTGTTGTCGTCAATCCAAGCAGGGGCATGTCCCTCGTGGCTCGGGGTATTGCCTGCGCCGTGCGCGGCACCCGCAGAAAATTGCTGAGGAACCCAGCGTTGCCCTAACCAACCGCTTAGAGCGGCTGCGAACACGACAGCAGGAAACGGAACCTGAAGGATGGCTACAGCGATAAAACTCAAAACGGCAATCAACCATAACAGTGGTGCGTGGCGCGGGGAGTGCAATGTCTTAGAACCGATGCGGTGCACCGCTTGAATCACCAATGCGGCAACTGCGGGCTTGATACCCCACAAGACAGCCGCAATCCAAGGAACGTCGCCAAACGCAACCACCACCCAACTCAGCCCGATTAACAAGACCAGAGAAGGCAGCACAAACAAAACCCCCGCCACCACGCCGCCCCAAGTACGGTGCATCAACCATCCCAAGTAAGTCGCAAGTTGCTGCGCCTCTGGGCCAGGCAGCAACATGCAGAAATTCAGGGCATGTAAAAAACGCCGATCTGAAATCCAGCGGCGTTCTTCCACGAGCTCGCGGTGCATGATTGCAATTTGCCCCGCAGGACCGCCAAAGCTGATGCAACCCAGCTTGAACCAAAAGCGCAGGGCCTGGTAAAAGCCGACAGGAGCCATTTAGCGCTCCAACTTGTAAACGGATGTTCCCGCTCGCAGGTTTGGCAACCAGCGCACTATTTCGCCGTTTTGCAAGCCAAAACTGTCGATCACGCGCAAGCCGCTGCGCTTCGCAAGTTGGCCTAAATCGGCGTGGGTTCCGACGCGGATGTTGGGTGTGTCATACCACTGGTACGGTAAACGTTTGGTTACCGGCATTCGTCCGCGCAAAACGCTCAAGCGGTTGGGCCAATGTGCAAAGTTAGGAAAGGCAACAATCCCAATACGCCCCACGCGGGCGGTTTCGCGCAACATCACTTCAGCGTTGCGAAGGTGTTGAAGAGTATCGATTTGCAAAACCACGTCAAACGACGCATCGTCAAACATCGCCAAGCCTTCGTCCAAGTTCAGCTGAATCACATTGACACCGCGCTTGACACAGGCCAGCACATTGGCATCGTCAATTTCAATGCCATAGCCGCTGCAACCGCGGGTAGCTTGTAAGTGCGCCAACATGGCGCCGTCACCACAGCCTAAGTCCAATACGCGGGCACCCTTGGGAACCAATTGGGCAATCGCGTTTTGGGTCGCAAGATCGCTCATACGCAAACCTCCTGCGCAATCGCATCAAAGTAGGCTCGAACCACGCCGTGGTAGCGGGCGTCGTCCAACAAAAACGCATCATGGCCGTGTGGCGCATCAATCTCGGCGTAACTCACATCGCGTTGGTTGTCCAGTAAGGCCTTGACCAACTCACGGCTGCGCGAAGGCGCAAAGCGCCAATCGGTCACAAAGCTCACTAACAAGAACTTGCAGGTAGCCCGCTCCAAAGCCGCGCTCAAACTGCCGCCATAGTCTCGCGCGGGATCAAAATAATCCAGTGCACGAGTAATCAACAGGTAGGTGTTTGCATCAAAGTAGTCGGCAAACTTATCGCCTTGGTAGCGCAGATAACTTTCAATTTGAAACTCTACGTCCTGGGTGCTGTAAAGATAGTCACCTGCTGTTTGTGCGATGTTGGCGCGTAAGGTGCGACCAAACTTCTCGTTCATCACATCGTCGCTTAAATAGGTGATGTGGCCAATCATGCGAGCAATGCGCAAGCCGCGCTTTGGAACCACGCCAGCTTGGTAAAAATTGCCACCGCGAAAATCTGGATCGGTCACGATAGCGCGGCGGGCGACTTCGTTAAACGCAATGTTTTCGGCGGTCAGGTTGGGGGCACTGGCAATGACCACTGCATGTTTGACGCGCTTGGGGTATTGCAAAGCCCAGCCCAAGGCCTGCATGCCGCCTAAGCTGCCGCCCATGACTGCGGCAAGTACTTGAATACCTAAGCGGTCAAGCAACAAGGCTTGGGCGTTGACCCAGTCTTCTACGGTGACCACTGGAAAATCTGCGCCATACACCTGGCCTTCAGGGCTATCGGGGTTGACATGCATCGGGCCGGTGGTGCCAAAGCATGAGCCCAGGTTGTTAACCCCGATCACAAAAAATTTCTGGGTGTCTAAAGGCTTGCCCGGTCCAATCATGCTGTCCCACCAGCCTTCTGACTTGGCTTGGCCGGCGTAGGTTCCGGCAACATGGTGCGAGGCGTTGAGTGCGTGGCAAACCAAAACCGCATTAGATTTATCGGCGTTCAGCGCGCCGTAGGTTTCGAAGGTGAGGTTGTAGGCGCGAATCGACGCGCCGCTTTTTAACGCAAGCGGCGCTTCAAAATGCATGGATTGAGGTGTAGCGAGCAACATATAAACTAAATTAAAACCGCGACCCCTAAGGCCGCAAAAATCAGTGCGGAGACGGTATGCACCAAACGCATAGGTACCAAACGCGTCATCCGTTCACCCAACCAAACCACAGGCGCGTTCGCCAACATCATCCCTAGGGTTGTACCAGCAACCACCCACAAATACGCATGGTATTGCGCAACCAACATCACGGTGGCAATTTGCGTTTTGTCACCCATCTCAGCCAAAAAGAAGGCAACCAAAGTCGTTCCAAAAACGCCCCAACGCGGCTGTGTGTCGGATTGCGCATCGTCAAGGGTATCGGGGATCAACATCCAAACGGCCATTGCAATAAATGAACCCGCCAAAACCCAGCGCAAAATTTCAGGGCCTAAAAACGTGGTGACCCAAGCCCCGACGGCACCCGCTAACCCATGGTTGACCAAGGTAGCCACCAAAATTCCCCACACGATGGGCCAAGGCTTGCGAAACCGCACCGCCAAAACCAGCGCCAAGAGTTGCGTTTTGTCGCCCATCTCTGCAAGCGCGACGATACCGGTAGAGACTAAAAATGCTTCCATAGGAGAGGATGGTAACTCCCCAGCGCCTGAGCGCGGTAAAGTCAGCATTGTCTTAAAAGTCCCAATCGGACCTCTCGATGAAAAATACCTACCGAATTTTGTTGATGCTTGCCTGCATGGGCGGCGCGCTGTCTGTTCTAAGCGCAGCGTATGTAGCGCATTTGCCTGGGCTCGGTGAGGCTACTTTGCGCTCACTTCATTCGGCGCTGCAGATGTTGCAGTTCCATGCGCTAGCCCTATTGGTGGTGGCGTGGATGGGTCAGGATGAAAGGTTCAGGTGGCCCTTGTTTTTAAGCGCCTTGTTTTTCTTGGCTGGAATATTGATGTTCAGTGTCAACATTCTGTTGAGCCAACTCTTTGGCATGGGCCTGTTCAAACCGCTTACGCCGTTTGGCGGAATGGCCTTTGTTTTGGGTTGGCTGGCACTGGGGCTATCCGTGATGAAAAAAAAGTCACCCGAAGGTGACTTGTAAACATCTCCGAGGAGACTTCGTTGGAACTACAAAATTGATTTTGGAGACTGTGACAGCAGTGGGGTGAACTTTAGGCGGCTTCAACGATCCGCGGTATCCCCCAAATGGGTGAATTTAAGGATTTATTTTGCTTTTAACGGCGCTTGCGTGGCTCAGAGCATAAAAGTTCATGAAGCTACAGCTCA
>SXSX01000186.1 GCA_005793295.1 Burkholderiales bacterium
ATGCCGTCGCGGCAAGCGCTTGGTGGGGCCTGCTTTACGTTGGCGTCTTTTCAATGTGGGCCGGATTTTTTGCTTGGTATCGGGGATTGGTACTCGGGGGCGCACTCAAAGTCAGCCAAATTCAACTTTTGCAACCCTTTATTTCCATCATGGCCGCGGCACTGATACTGGGTGAAACCATTGATCAGGAGACACTCGGATTTGCATTGGGCGTGGTGGCAACCGTTTTTATTGGAAAACGATTTTCATCTCCAGCACAGGTAGCCGCCCGAGATACCCAAGACAAAGCAAAACATGAACTTTGACTCCATTGTTGCCTTAGCGCTTTTTGCATTTGTCAGTTCAATTACGCCAGGCCCTAATAACCTGATGATTTTGGCCTCTGGGCTGAACTTCGGGTTTCTGCGCTCCATTCCCCATTGGCTCGGCATTACCGTGGGATTTGGCGTCATGCTTTTGGGCGTGGGCTCAGGGCTTCACTCACTGTTTACTCAGTACCCGTGGGCCTACCAACTGGTGCGGGTTTTGGGTGCGAGCTATTTACTTTGGATGGCTTGGCAATTGGCCCACAGCAGTCCGCCTGATGCTAATACCTCCACTCTAAGCAAACCCATGGGATTTTTGGGAGCCGCTGCCTTTCAATGGGTTAACCCTAAAGCGTGGGTGATGGCGATTACATCCGCGGCCACTTTTTTACCAACCCAAACGGAACCTAACCATATTGCGGTCTTGGCTTTGGTTTTCAGTCTGGTGAACTTACCATGTATCGCGATTTGGGCTAGCTTTGGAAGCGGCTTACGCAAGGTTTTACAAAGCCCTCAAAAATTGCGTATCTTTAACGGAGTAATGGCTGCGGGCTTGGTCGCATCGCTTTACCCCATGCTGAGCAACTAAAAAGTTTCCGTAGTGTCGCAATAAGGACATTGCGTACGTCCTGCTTGGGCTTAAATCGACGCATGGGAAATCTCTATTTGGTTCGACACGGACAAGCCTCCTTTGGTGCGGCCGACTACGACAATTTAAGCAGCTTGGGCGTACAACAAAGCGTTCGCTTAGGCGAGTACTTCGCCCAAAAAGGCATTCAATTAGACGCTGTCCTCACCGGCAGTTTGCGCAGACATGCCCAAACATGGGCGGGTATCGCCAAAGGTGCAGCCCTTGAACACGTGCCTTTGGTATGGCCAGGCCTCAACGAATACGACAGCGAGGCGGTGATACAAGCCATCCACCCCCAGCCGCTGCAAAAACCCGACACACCCGAGGTCTACCGTCACCACTTTCGCCTCTTGCGGGATGGCCTGCGGCAATGGATGGATGGTGTCGTCAGCCCCAAAGGCATGCCAACCTACACAGAATTCGTTCATGGCGTAAGCAGTGCGCTTGACCATGTGCGACAAAACTGCTCCGGCAATGTTTTGATGGTTAGCAGTGGGGGGCCTATTTCGACCGCAGTAGGTTATTTGTTAGGCACGACGCCTGAAACCACGATCGAACTCAATCTGCGAATTCGTAATAGCTCCGTGACAGAGTTTGCTTTCAATCCAAAGCGGCACACGCTTGTTACCTACAACACCTTACCGCATTTGGATGATTCGCAGTACGCCTCGTGGATCACTTATGCATAAGCCAAAGCGCTAAACCACCACCGTATTGCGTGGCAGTTGGTGAACTTGGGCCAACAACAGGGCAAGCGCACGGCCGGCTGCATCAAGTACTTTCTCGCCTTTATCTAGCGTAGCAGCAGCAGCGTTACCTACCGCTCCTGCGGGGTTGTAGTCTTGCATTTGCCACGCCAACTTTGCGGACTTGCCATTGCCCACAATAGAAAACTGCTGGGCGCGGGTTTCTGATGCGGAAGCGAAGTTTTTAGCATGTTGCATGTCCACATGCTGCGGGCTTAATGCGAGCATCATAGAAGTTTCTATGTCACCCGCATGGATGCCAAAACGGTGTTCTTGGTCGCTAAAGAGGGCGTTGACGTCTTCCCCCTGCGGCCCAGCCAAAGGCAGGCCATACCAATTCACACTGAAGACCATCAAACCCAGGCGCGAACGCAGGTCCCTAGCAACGATATCCATAAAATTAGCTTGCCCACCATGGGAATTAAAAAGCACCATTTTTTTTATGCCGCTCGCAGCCACACTGTCCCCGACATCGGTCCACAAACGCAAAACCGTTTCCGCTTTGAGCGTCAAGGTGCCAGGAAAACGGTCATGTTCAGGACTGAACCCCACCGCTTGGGTTGGCAAAAATAGCGCCGGGACGTCTAAACTCAAGTAAGGTAAAGCGGCGTCGATGACGCCATCCACGATGGCGCTGTCCACTTTCAATGGCAAATGCGGTCCGTGCTGTTCGGTTGCAGCAACTGGAAAGACAGCAATGGTATCTCCAATAGCGCCATTGGCTTGCAGCGCCTGGAAATAAGCGGTACTGCAATCAGCCCAAAAGCGCGGAGTCGGTGTGGCGGTGTTCGGCATAGTGACTTTCAAGAGAGGTTCTCTGAGACATGGCGTTGCTGTCGCTTGGCGTGGTTCGATCCGATTTTGCCTAAAGGCGCGTCCGGGCGGAGCAAATACCCTTTCAAACAGTTTGGCATCGCGCGGGCTCCGCTTGCTATGTAATCAGCCAGCAAGGCTTCGCGCACAGCCGAGGCCTGCATACCGCGCTCACCTACCAGAAAATCAAACAGACTATCGACCAATGCTTCGGGCGTTAATCCACTGGTTGCGCCACACTGCTGCCAAAGGAAAATAGCAAAGCTAGAAAATGCCGCAAAGGCAGAAGGCGCTTGCAGGAGAAGTTTTAAGCCTCGCCCTAAACGTCCAGAATTGGCCACCAAGTCCCAGTAGCGTGCAAGTCGCGTAAACGCCTGAACTTCCGCGTTAGTCAGCGCATCGGTATGCAACACAGCGTAAGGCGGCTCGTTATGAAAAACCATGTGGGGCCGCGCCTTAATCGCTAACGGCGTGCCGCGTAAACGTTTTAAAACGCCCAATTGAATTTCGTGCGGTCCCCAAGACCACAAAGTATCAAAACCTTTGGCAAAACTTTCCCAGCTTTCACCCGGTAAACCAAAGATCAAATCAGCATGCAGATGGGCATGGGTTTTTTGGGTGAGCCATTGCACATTAGCTTGCGTTTTAGCGCTTTCTTGCCGGCGTGAAATCGCCAGTTGTACCTCGGGGTTGAGGCTTTGAATTCCCACTTCAAACTGCAAAACCCCTTCGGGGAACTGCGCAATGCACTCCTTTAAGCGCTCCGGCAATTGGTCTGGCACCAACTCGAAATGAACGAATAAAGGTTCCAAAGGCTGTTCTGCCAAGCGCTCCAAGAAGAACTCCAAAATTCGTACGGATGCGTCTATTTTGAGATTGAACGTTCGGTCCACAAATTTAAAGGTGCGAGCGCCTCGAAGATAAAGCGCATCGAGTTCGGTAATGAATGCATCCAAGTCAAATGCCCAGGCAGTTTTATCTAACGCGCTGAGACAAAACTCACACTTGAATGGGCAACCGCGGGATGCCTCGACATACAAAACGCGTTGCGCCAAGTCGTTGTCGCTGTAATGGGCATAAGGAAAAGCGATTTCATCTAGCCGCGGCTGAACGCCAGCAATGACCTTCATTAAAGGCCTAGGGCCGTGAACCAAGGCCCGGCAAAGTTGAGGGAAGCTGACATCGCCCCAACCCGTAACCACAAAATCGGCCCATGCCACCAGTGGTTGGTCTTCGAGTTCATGGCTCACCTCGGGGCCACCCAACACAATCTTCACGTCGGGCCGTTGCGCTTTAAGGAGAGCGATTACTTGGCCCGTTTGCTGAACGTTCCAGATGTACACCCCAAAGCCAATAATCTGAACGGCAAGGGAGTTGGCTGGGCTGCATTGGGCCAACAGCGTATCCACAATATCTTGGGGCGAGCGATGGATGGTGAATTCTTGTAACACGGTGTGTTGGTACAAATCTTCCCCGCCATAGCGCTGCATATTGGCCAAAAGATAGCGAAGACCTAAAGAGGCATGAATGAATTTGGCATTGAGTGTGGCCAGAATAATCCGAGGGTGCATGGCCGTATTATCAAAGCATGCGCCCTTAAGAAACCGCGCTGCCACAATAAGACATTTAAAAGCCTCTTATGCAACCGCCTTCGTTTTTTAATCGCTTGAACTTCATCGCACTAGCGGTGGGATTGGCCCTTTTGTTTTCGCAACCTGCTTTAGCCGCACAAAGCAAGATTATTTTGCAAACCACCTTCCAGCCCAGTGCGGTGGTTCAAACCGAACAAGTCCGTGCTGAGTTGGTTGCTTATGCGCCCCAAGGAATTGGAAAAGACAAACCTTTGACTTTAGGCTTGATGTTGCAACACCAACCCCATTGGCATACTTACTGGAAGAATCCAGGTGACTCTGGTTTAGCCACTGAATTAAATTGGTCGCTGCCCAACGGAATGGTTGCAGGAGAGCCGCAGTGGCCCACCCCAACACGCATCCGCATTGGCCGCCTAGCGAATTTTGGATATGAAAATACGGTTCTGCTTCCTGTTCCAGTCAACGTGGCGCCCGGATTTACAGAAAGCGCAGGGGCAGGTGATGTGACCATTCGCGTGAAGGCCTCTTGGTTGGTCTGTCGACAAGAGTGCATTCCCCAAGAAGGGGAATTTGCGCTCAATCTTTCGACTCGAAACCCCACGAATACACACGCGGCTCTATTTAAAGCCGCGCTTGAAAAGCAAGCTGTTCCTTTAAAAGGTAAAGCGCTCGCGCGTCTTGATGGAAATGCACTGATTCTTCAAATCGACGGTTTGCCCTCTGCATGGAATGGAAAAGCCTTGAATGCCTATCCTGAAGATGCTGCGGTATTTGAAACTGTGGCTACGCCAAGCAGCGCCGACACGGTCACGTCCCGTCTAGCAGCGGGAACCCAAAACTGGGCCGATGGAACGTGGTCTGCGCTGTTGCCTTTGTCTCCCCAGCGAGTTGAGTCACCAAAGCATTTGCGTTTTGTCTTGAACGCTGGCTCGCAAAGTATCCACTCTGACATCCAAGTCAATGGCGCTTGGCCAGCGGCTGCGGTTCCTGCAGCAGTCAGCCCGGCTTTGCAAGCCGCTCTTTTAGCCAACACTGCAGCGGCAAACTCCAGCACAACATCAAGTGACTCGACTTGGCTTTGGGCGCTTGGCGCTGCCTTTATCGGCGGGTTGATTCTGAATTTAATGCCTTGCGTTTTCCCTATCTTGGCGATCAAAGTTTTAGGTTTTTCTAGGCAACACCATCAAAAATTTAGCTCGCCGTATGGATTGGGCATGGCCTACAGCACTGGGGTGATGCTGTCGATGGCTGCGCTGGGTGGCTTGATGTTGGCTCTGCGCGCCGGTGGCGAGCAATTGGGCTGGGGCTTTCAACTGCAGTCTCCCGCTTTTGTGACCGGTTTAGCGGTTCTTTTTACGTTGATCGCATTGAATCTTTTGGGTCTCTTGGAGGTCGGCAACCTGCTTCCGAGTTCAGCTGCAGGCCTGCAACTTCGCCACCCTGCAGCCGACGCCTTTTTATCCGGCGTCTTGGCGGTTGTGGTGGCCTCACCGTGTACCGCGCCCTTAATGGGTGCTTCTTTGGGCTTGGCGCTGACCTTACCCTCTTGGCAAGCCATGGGAATTTTCATCGCGTTGGGGGCGGGCTTGGCCTTGCCCTTTGCGGTGCTAAGCAGCGTCCCTCGCCTTCTCAATCGACTGCCAAAACCTGGCGTCTGGATGGATCAACTGCGCCACTTTATGGCTTTTCCTATGGCAGCCACTGTGTTATGGCTGGTGTGGGTTTTGGGTCATTTGAATGGGGTCAATGCGGGCGCATCTTTGGTTACTCTATTGCTGTGTCTAACCTTGTTGTGTTGGGCGCTTGGCTTAGGCGGAAAAAGTCGATGGGTGTTTGCGGGCATTGCGGTGCTTTTGGGTGCGCTTGCCCTTCGCACTTTCGGACCAGTGGTCTTGCAATCCTCCGAATCCAAGCTTGATTCCTCTGCAACTGTGCCCTCCGTTTATAGTTGGAAACCATGGAGTGTCAAAGAAGTAGATGATGCCTTAGCCTCGGGCCGCCCTGTTTTCGTAGATTTCACGGCCGCATGGTGTATTACCTGCCAATTTAACAAACAAACCACCCTCTCCAACGCAGCCGTGCTGTCTGCCTTTTCTGCAAAGGGCGTGGTTTTGCTCCGTGCGGATTGGACCCGCCGCGACCCTGCTATCACCCAGGCATTGACGGAGTTAGGGCGCAGCGGTGTTCCTGTGTATGCGCTTTATGGGCCCAAACAACCCGTCAAGGTGTTGTCGGAAATACTCAGCGAAGAAGACCTTCTGGCAGCGGTTTCCCGTTTGTAAGTCCTTAGGGCTTGCATGCTGCGACAATCTTGGCATGACTTCAACACTGCCCGCCACACCTATTGCGCCCAGCGAATCCGCATTGGATGCTACGTTTTCTCCTTTGCACAACGCGACTTTTTTACAAGCGTGTTTGCGCCATGCAACGCCCTACACCCCATTGTGGTTGATGCGCCAAGCCGGGCGATACCTTCCTGAGTACCGCGCTTCTCGCGCCAAGGCTGGCAGCTTCATGGGACTTGCCACCAACCCCGATTACGCCACCGAGGTCACGCTGCAGCCCCTCAAACGTTTTCCCTTGGATGCGGCGATCTTGTTTAGCGATATTTTGACGGTTCCAGACGCCATGGGGTTGGGCCTGAGCTTCGCCCAAGGAGAAGGCCCTCGCTTTGCCAACCCCGTGCGCGATGAGGCGGCCGTGGCCCAGCTCAAGGTTCCCGACATGGAAAAATTGCGTTATGTGTTTGACGCAGTAAGCAGCATTCGCAAAGCCCTCACCCA
The DNA here is from genome assembly GCA_005793295.1 of Burkholderiales bacterium. Taxonomy (GTDB): domain Bacteria; phylum Pseudomonadota; class Gammaproteobacteria; order Burkholderiales; family Burkholderiaceae_C; genus Allorhodoferax. The sequence goes on from SXSX01000186.1 coordinate 6,871, forward strand.
AGCCGATGGCAAAGGCCGCGTTCCCCTGATTGGTTTTTCCGGCAGCCCTTGGACACTGGCTTGCTACATGGTTGAAGGTGCGGGATCGGACGATTACCGCTTGGTCAAGACCATGTTGTACGCGCGTCCCGACCTGATGCACCGCATTCTGGCTGTCAATGCCGATTCGGTCGCGGCCTACTTGAATGCGCAAATCGATGCCGGCGCTCAAGCGGTTATGGTTTTTGACAGCTGGGGCGGCGTATTAGCCGACGGCGCATTTCAATCTTTCAGCTTGGCCTATACCGCCCGGGTTTTGGCCCAGCTCAAACGCCATGGCCCCCAAGGCCAAGTGATTCCCCGCCTTGTGTTCACCAAGGGCGGCGGTTTGTGGTTAAAAGACATGAAAACCCTTGACTGCGATGTTTTGGGCCTGGACTGGACAGTCAATCTCAGCGCAGCACGTGCTGCAGTCGGTGGCGAAACCAATGGCCCTGGCAAAGCACTCCAAGGCAATATTGACCCCAATGTTCTTTTTGCCCCGCCCGTCCACATTGCGACCGAAGTGGCCCGCGTACTTGACAGCTTTGGCACTCCGCATCAAGGCCCAGGAACCGGCCCTACCCACATCTTCAACCTGGGCCACGGCATTAGCCAACACACGCCACCGGAGCATGTTTCTGCCTTGGTTGAGGCCGTTCATTGGCATTCTCGCCAAATGCGATGCTAAATTGGTGGAAACGTTAAAAACACGCTCTTGAAACCCTTAGCAGATTTGTTGCACTGCAACCGTATTTTTTTGTACTTGTACACAAAAAAATACGGTTCTCCTTACCAGCGGGTGAAATCTCCAGAAAAAGCATGTTGCAAACCTTCTTCGAAGCTAAGTACTTGATTTATATTGATTTAATGTTTTGTACATTTTCTGGGCAACCCATCGAAAGCCTTTATTTTCCGTGCTTTTTAAGCCGTCAACATGAGATATAAACAAAGTTATCCACAGAAAACTTTGAAAACTACTTAAACCCATACAAATCAAAGACTTAGGGGTATTTTGTATAGTTCACATCACAACACAGGCGCAATCACATCAAAACAGATTAGGTCAGAAGATTTGCCGATAAATTGACAAATTTCCATAAAGTAACAAAAACTGTCTTACGGTTTTATATCTCCTTGGAATGCAAGTCGCATTTTTTTATCCCGAGCGCACCATAATGGATAGTTATTCACACAACTAAAGTATTTATTAATTCCCTCGCAAAAACGACTTATACAGAGTGCAGTCCAATAGAAATGGTATAAGTCTTTGATTTATATAGATTTTTTGATATGCCTAATTATTAAGCAAATTCTCACTTCCTCGTATTGACCGCATCTACACTGACACCTTGTAACTCTATCAACAAAGTTATCCACAAGAGGCCTTGCCCGTTTCCCCATGTCTGAATGGCTTCATGTTTTAGTCCCTACGCCTGCCCATGCCGGGCTTGGCCCGGTGTTGACGTACCGAAGTGCGGCGGCTTTGCCAGCCGGTACTTTGGTTCGCGTACCTTTGGGCAAGCGGGAGACCTTGGGAGTGGTCTGGCAGAGTGATGCCTCCGAAGCCACCGGAGAGTTGCAGCCCGATAAAGTTCGGGATATCGCTGGCGTTATTGATACGATCGCGCCACTTAACAACCAATGGCAGCAGTTAATCCGATTTTCAGCGCAATACTACCAACGCGCTTTGGGCGAAGTTGCCTTGGCGGCACTGCCGCCACAGTTGCGCGAACTCTCCCCCGAACAAATGCTGCGACGTAACAAACGTAGCCTGCGGGCAGGGGAGAAAAAAGCCAAGTTACCGTCCGACGACAAAAATACGTCAAAAACCCCTTTACAGCTTCTCAGTCCAGAACAAGCCAAGGTTCTTAGTGACATTGAAAGCCAAGCCGGACCTTTTTTGCTTTTTGGGGCCACCGGAAGCGGCAAAACCGAGGTGTATTTGCAATGCGTCCAAACGCTTCTGGAACGTGACCCGCTTGCGCAGGCCTTGGTGATGGTTCCAGAGATCAACCTGACACCCCAACTCGAAAGTCGCTTTCAGGAGCGTTTTGTCCCGCTTTACGGAGAACAGGCTGTCGTTAGCCTGCACAGCGGCATGACCAACCCACAGCGCTTAAACGCTTGGCTTGCGGCCCACCAAGGCCGGGCGCGTATTGTGTTGGGAACACGCATGGCCATCTTTGCTTCGATGCCCCACTTGCAACTAATTGTCGTGGACGAAGAGCACGACCCCAGCTACAAAAGCGGCGAAGGTGCGCGGTACTCCGCCCGCGACCTGGCTCTGTACCGCGGCAAGCTCGAAGACGCCAAAGTCATCCTCGGTTCCGCCACGCCTTCGCTTGAAAGTTGGTACCAAAGCCGCCCCAGCGCTGAGGGCGGGCGCTATGTGCGCTTGCACATGCCCAGCCGCATTGGGGGTAACGCGCAAGCACTGCCCTTGATTCGCCGCGTCGATATGAACCACCAACCGCGCAAGGCCGTGTTCTCCATTCCCTTGTTAGAGGCTATCAAAGAGCGGGTCTTGCGCGGCGAGCAATGCATGGTTTTCTTGAACCGCAGAGGGTATGCCCCCGTTTTGCATTGCGCCGACTGCGGTTGGAAAAGTGAGTGCCCTCACTGCAGCGCGTTTCGCGTGTTTCACAAAATTGACCGCAGCTTGCGCTGCCACCACTGCGGCTTTACAGAACGCGTCCCGAGGGCCTGCCCCACGTGCGGCAACCTCGATATCTCGCCGATCGGCCAAGGTACGGAACAAATTGAAGAGCACTTAGCCGGGCTGCTTGCCGACATTCGCCGCCCGGGTACTGAAAGCCCGCAATTCCCCGAGGGCGAGCCTGTTCGGGTGGCGCGGATTGATGCCGACACCACGCGCCTCAAAGGCACCTTGCAAACCCAACTCGCAGCCGTTCATGCCGGTGATGTGGACGTATTGGTAGGCACCCAGATGATTGCCAAAGGCCACGACTTTAGGCGCATCACGTTGGTCGCTGCGGTCAACCCCGATGGCGCGCTTTTTTCGAGCGACTTTCGTGCGCCTGAGCGGCTCTTTAGTTTGTTAATGCAAGCCGCAGGACGCGCTGGGCGAGACGCTGCGCTGGGCCACAACAGCGAAGTCTGGATCCAAACTTTTCAGCCTTCGCATCCCTTGTATGCCGCCCTCAAACAATACGACTATCCCGCGTTTGCACAAAGCCAACTCAACGATCGGGCCCAAGCGGGGTTGCCGCCGTTTAGCTTTCAAGCCTTGGTTCGCGCTGATGCCCGTAGCCAAGAAACGGCCCAGGCTTTTTTAAATGCGGCCAGCGCCAATGCCCAAACGGATATGGTGGCGTGGACAGGCTGGGAAGATGCATTGCAGGACATCACGCTCTACCCCGCGGTACCGATGAGTATTCAACGGGTTGCTAATGTAGAACGCGCCCAAATGCTGGTGGAGAGCCCCTCGCGCAGCGCCTTGCAGCGGTTTTTAAACGGGTGGCAAAGTGTTTTACACGCGACCCGCAAACAAGACGAAGGCAAAGGCTTAATTCGTTGGGCTATTGATGTCGATCCGCTGGCCATTTAAGCCAGTCACTCTATCAACGCCCGGTCATCCATACCACCGCTATTGCAAACGTAAAGAACGCAGCCGCAGTTGACACCAAAATAATGCGAGCGATGCGCCCGTTATCGGCCCCAAAACGCTCAGCCAACATCGACACATTGCTCGCGCTGGGCAAAGCAGACACCAACACCAAGACCGTTAAAGCAAAACTATCGATAGGCACACCCCAAGCGATCGCAGCCGATCCGACAGCAAATACCACCAAAGGGTGAACAAACAATTTAATGCCAACAACCGGCAATACGCTAGACCAAGGAACCGCAGGGGCGTGGCCACTGGCTGACAACATATTAGAGCGTGCCAAGACTGCGCCAATCGTGAACAGCGCAACCGGCGAGGCGGAGTCAGCGAGCAAGCCCACAGTCATCGCTACCGGGTCGTAGAACTGCCACTGAAATGCCGAAACCAGCGCGCCCGACAAAATAGCCCACGGCATGGGATTGGCGGCCACGCCTTTGAGGGCATTTTTGGCGGCCTGCGCCGGGCTCACTTGGGTTGCACCACCCCCAGCTTCACCACCTTCAGCCGCGTTATTTTCTTTATGGCCAAGACGAGAAAGGGCAATACACAAAGACGTGGTGATCACCATGTCTACCAAAATAGTCACGATTGCTGGGCCTGCGGCGGGTGCGCCGAGCAGTGCAACCAACAAAGGAACACCCATAAACCCGGTGTTGGGAAATGCGCCCACCAAAGCGCCAAACGCGGCGTCATTCCAACCGATGCGCCCGCGCAAAGTAACCACCAACACCAAAGCCACCATCACCAAGGCGCAAAACAAATACATCAATGCCACATTCGGGTCGAGCAACTGCGCAATCGGCGTAGTCGCGCCAAAGCGGTACAACATACACGGTAGGGCAAAGAACAATACAAAGCTGTTTAGACCAGGAATCGCCGCAAGCGGCAGCAAGCCCCGACGCGCCGCTACATAGCCACACAGCACCAAAGCAAAAAAGGGGAAGGTCACAGAAAGAATAGGCAGCATGGGGGGCATTGTCTCGCGAAATCCAAATCCCCTCAGCCGTTAAGATACAGACCACACCTAGGCTTCTTCGCCATTTTTTTGGTTTTTCTTCTCTGCATGTCTGCCTCCCCCTCTAACGCGATGAACCTAGCCCAACAAGAGGCGGTCAACTACTTGCATGGCCCGTGTTTGGTTCTTGCCGGCGCAGGCTCTGGCAAAACCCGCGTTATCACCCATAAGATTGGCCGCCTGATTCAAATGGGCATGCCCGCGCAGCGCATCGCCGCCATCACTTTCACCAACAAAGCCGCCGCCGAAATGCGCGAACGCGCTAAAGGGTTGATAGGGAAAGCGGCCAGCGATGTACTCATTTGTACATTTCACGCCTTGGGCGTTCGGATGCTTCGCGCCAATGGCGCTGCCTTGGGACTCAAACCCCAGTTCAGCATTTTGGACACCGACGATGTCACCAGTATTTTGAAAGACGCCGGTGGGACCACGGACGCTGCCACGGCCCGCGCTTGGCAGTGGACGATCAGCGCCTGGAAAAGTGCGGGCTTGAACGGCTCCCAAGCCCTCGCAATGGCTGGCAACGACAGTGAACGTATTGCGGCTGCAGTGATGGGGCGTTACGAAGAGCGCTTAACCGCATACCAAAGCGTAGACTTTGATGACCTCATCAGCCTGCCTTTGAAATTACTGCGCGAGCACCCTGAGGTTCGCGCTAAATGGCAATCACAGATGGGCCACGTCTTGGTCGATGAATACCAAGACACCAACGCCACCCAATACGAGATGCTGAAACTTTTGGTTGGTTGCGAGCCCGATGGCACCCGCGCAGCCCATCTCGACGGCGATGCCCGCTTTACCGCTGTGGGCGATGACGACCAGACCATATACGGCTGGCGCGGCGCCACGCTTGATAACCTCAAAAAACTACCTTTGGATTTTCCGAGCCTCAAGGTCGTCAAGCTCGAGCAAAATTACCGTTCTACCTCCGCAATCTTGCGGGCCGCCAATAACGTGATCGGCCCCAACCCCAAGCTCTATCCGAAAAACCTATGGAGTGACTTGGGCGAAGGTGAGCCGGTGCGCGTGGTCGATGCTGACAACGAAGAGCATGAGGCAGAGCGCGTTGTCGCCCGCATCCAAAGTCTGCGGGCAGAAGGAATCCTGGCGCAAGCCGGAGCACAGTTCAAAGAGCTGCGTGATTTTGCGGTGCTCTACCGCGCCAACCACCAAGCCAAGCCCTTTGAAAAAGCACTGCGCAAAGCCAATATTCCCTACAAAGTCTCGGGCGGTCAAAGTTTTTTTGACCGTGCTGAAATTCGCGATCTCTGCGCCTGGTTTCGCCTGTGGGCTAACAACGATGACGATCCTGCTTTCTTGCGCGCAGTCACCACGCCCAAGCGCGGCATTGGCCACCAAACCCTTGGCAGCTTGGGCGTTTTTGCCAGTCGCTACAAGCTCAGCCTCTTTGAAGCGCTTTTTTCTTCGTCTTTGGGCTCTGTTTTACAAGCCCGCGCCTTGGGCAGCTTGCATGAATTTGGCCGCTTTGTGAATGACTTGCAGTTTCGCGCTCGCCACACCGAAGGCGCGGACAACGCCCGGGGGTTTTTAAACGATTGGCTCAAAGACATTGGCTACGAGAAACATTTGTTTGATGGCGAGGAGAGTGAAAAAATTGCCGCAACCAAATGGGGCAATGTCATGGAGTTTTGCGATTGGATGGCCCAGCGCTGTGGCGGACAAGTGGTCGACGCAGCGGGTGTGTCCGACATCCGTGAGATCAAAAATTTGCTAGAAGTCTCTCAAACCATCGCTCTGCTTTCCACCATCAGCGAACGCGAGCAAGACCAAAACGTCGTTACGCTCTCTACGCTGCACGCCTCCAAAGGCTTGGAGTGGCCCCATGTGATGTTGGTGGGCGTGACCGAAGGCATGCTTCCCTTCAAGATGAGCGATGGCGCAGACTCTTTGGGCGGTACCAGCCGCGCCGACGAAAGTGCCAATGAAGACATGGCCGAGCGTTTGCAAGAAGAACGGCGCTTGATGTATGTGGGCATCACCCGCGCCCAGCGCAGCTTGGCCGTGAGTTGGACCAAGCGCCGCAAAAAAGGCCGAGAACTGGTTTCTGCCTCGCCCAGCCGCTTTATTGCCGAAATGGGCCTAGACCAAGCCACCACCAAAGAAGACCCGCGCGAAAAACTTCGGGCCTTGAGGGCGGAGTTTGCTGCGCGGGCAGAAGCGGCGGCAGCTCAAAAACCCTAGCAACTTTTATTTGCTTTAACTGCGCAGCAACCCCAACAAGCCCGCCGTCGAGCCGTCCAACCCCCTGGTGTCGCCCGACTGAAGTCGTGGAGCGATGTCTTTGGCTAAGACCTTGCCAAGCTCCACACCCCATTGGTCAAAGCTGTTGATGCCCCACAGCGAGCCGCTGACAAAGACGCGGTGTTCTTGCAAGGCGATCAAAGCGCCCAGGCTGGTGGGTGTTAAACCTTCGAGCAACAAGAAGGTGCTGGGGCGGTTGCCGGGAAAGTCTTGGTGGCCATCGGCATCGGCTTGTCCGACCATCAAGGCTTGGGCTTGGGCCAAGGCATTGGCTAAGAGCAAGGGGTGGTGGGCCTCTAATGTGTGCTGCGGTTTTTTAACCGCCACAAACTCCACGGGGACCACGTCGATGCCTTGGTGCAGCATTTGAAAGTAGGCGTGTTGCCCGTTGGTACCTGCCTCCCCCCACAAAACGGGCGATGTGCCAAACGGCAAGATCGAGCCCGAAGCGTCAACACGCTTGCCGTTGCTCTCCATTTCTAGCTGTTGCAAATAGGCAGGCAGGCGGCGCAAAGCGCTGTGGTACGGCGCAATAGAGCGGCTGGTGAAGCCATGGAAGTTGCGGTACCAAACGTCCAACAGCCCCAAGCGCACGGGTAAATTCGACTCGATGGGGCTGCTTCGAAAGTGTTCGTCCATGGCATGTGCGCCTGCCAAAAACTCTCGAAAACCTTGGGCGCCAATCGCAATTGCCAAAGGCAAGCCGATTGCAGACCACAGTGAATACCGTCCGCCAACCCAGTCCCAAAACCCGAACGTCGTTTCAATCCCACAGGCCTTGGCTGCGGCCACGTTGGTGGTGAGCGCGGCAAAGTGGCGGGCCGTATCGGTTTGCCCTTGCTCAATAAACCACCGCTTTGCCGATTGCGCGTTGGTCATGGTTTCTATCGTTGTGAAGGTTTTACTGGCGATCAAAAACAAGGTTTTTTTTGCGTCTAACTTCGACAAAGTCGCAGCGAGTTCATGTCCATCGACATTGCTCACGAAGTGCAGCCGTTTTCCCGTCGTAGCAAACGCATCCAGCGCCAACACCGCCATTTGCGGCCCGAGGTCTGAGCCGCCGATTCCGATGTTGACAACGTCTGTGATGTCAACATCTGCACGAACACGCTCGGCAAAGGTGAGCATGGCGTCTAACGTGGCATGAACCTTAGCGAGCTCTGCGGCTTCATGGGCGCTGGCGGTTGGGGCATTGGCTGGTTTTCGCAAAAGCACATGCCACACTTCTCGGGCTTCGGTGGTGTTGATTTTTTCACCGGCAAACATGGCATCGCGATGAATGCAGACACCGGCCTCGCGGGCCAATTGAAACAACAGGGTTTGGGTAGCGGAGTCGATTAAGTTTTTGGACAGATCCGCAAACACACCAGGCGCGGACTGGCTGAAAGTCTCAAAGCGTTTGGGGTCTGCGGCAAACGCAGCGCGTAAATCGAATGATTTCCCGGTGGCGTTGTAGGCGTTTTTAAGCAAGGCCCACGCGGGCGTTCGGTCACAGCGGGTTCGGGTCATACGCGCTTTCTCAGGCCGCAAGAAGCAGGTGTTCTAGCTTGACGGCGTCCACACAAAACGCCCGAATCCCTTCGGCCAATTTTTCGGTCGCCATCGCATCGTCGTTCAGAGCATAACGGAAACTGCTTTGTTTAAAGTGCACTGGCGCAATGTCCATGCGCTGGGCGGCGGCAGAACTTAAGTGCGCTTGCAGCGGCGTGTCTGACGCATCCAATTGGGCCAACAAATCGGGGCTGATGGTGAGCAAGTCACATCCCGCCAGCGCGGTAATTTGGCCTACGTTGCGAAAGCTTGCACCCATCACCTCGGTGGCAATGCCGTGTTTTTTGTAGTAGTTGTAAATTTGAACCACTGACTTGACGCCGGGGTCGTTCGCACCGGTGTGCTTGGATTCCACCCAAGCCGCGCCAGCTGTTTTTTTGTACCAATCGTAAATACGGCCCACAAACGGCGAGATCAGCTGTACCTTGGCTTGGCCGCACGCTACGGCTTGGCTAAATGAAAACAACAGGGTCAAGTTGGTATGAATCCCTTGGCGTTCGAGTTGCTCGGCGGCTTGGATGCCTTCCCACGTGGCCGCAACCTTGATCAATACACGTTCTTTGGCAACGCCTTGGGCTTGGTACATGGCAATCAAGCGTTGACCGCGAGCCACAGTGGCCTCGGTATCAAAGCTCAAGCGGGCATCTACCTCGGTCGATACGCGCCCCGGAATGATGGACAAAATCTCACAACCAAAACGAACCAAAAGGTGGTCCATCGTTTCATCCAAAGGCTTGTTGCGGTGCTGCGCAACCGTGGCGCTTAAGAGCGGCGCGTACTCGTCCTTTTGAACCGCTTTCAAAATCAGCGAGGGATTGGTGGTGGCGTCTTGGGGCTTGAACGCGTCGAGCTGTTTGAAGTCTCCTGTGTCAGCGACCACGGTCGTGCATTGTTTGAGCGCGTTGAGTTGGTTCATAAAAAAATGAGAGGGAACAGGTTTTAAATATCGAAGACTTGAATTATCAATGAAACAAAGTTACATTACAACGTCAGATTTTATGTAACTTATAAACAACGCACACATGACTATGGGCTTTGATCTTGTTTTATTTGGTGGTACGGGCGATTTAGCATGGCGCAAATTGATGCCTGCATTGTTTCAGGCCTTTCGCCACGGCACGCTTCCCGAAGACGGTCGCATCATTGGTGTGGGCCGCGATGACCTGACCCACGAACAATACCGTGCGCTGATTCAAGCCCGGTTTGACAAAGTGGAGTTGGCCAAGCGCCCCAGCGCAGAGGAGTTTGCGCGGTTTGCCGCGATTTTGGAGTTTGTGCACATGGATTTATCCAAGCCAGCAGACTATGCCAAGCTCGCAGCCAGTTTGCAAACCCGCAGTGCCAAAACAGTGGTGATGTATGTGGCCACCGCGCCCTCACTCTTTACCACGGTGTGCGAGCAACTCGCAGCAGCCGGGCTGAACACTCCCCATACCCGTGTGGTCCTCGAAAAACCCCTGGGCCACGACCTGGCGTCCAACCGCGCCATCAACCAAACCGTCCGCCGTTTTTTTGAAGAAAAACAGGTTTTCCGGATTGACCATTACTTGGGTAAGCCCGCGGTTCAAAACCTTTTTGCACTGCGGTTTGGGAACGCTTTGTTTGAGCCCTTGTGGCGGCGCGAACACATTGCCAACATCCAAATTACCATCGCCGAAGACTTGGGCGTTGAAAGCCGCGGAGCGTTTTATGAAACCACCGGAGCG
>SXSX01000187.1 GCA_005793295.1 Burkholderiales bacterium
AGAATCTTTCCAGAAGGCATTGCGGGGCCTTGAAGTTGGCGTGGACGGCATGAATGAAAAAACCCAAGACCGGGAAGTACTAGAAAATGAATTGGGTGAACCTGGTCCTGAGCGTATCTGGTATGTGGGAGACGCTTTTGCCCAAGGCATGAGTGTGGATGAAGTCTTTGCCTTGACCAAAATCGACCCCTGGTTTTTGGTTCAAATCGAACAAATCGTCAAAATTGAACTCGAGATCGAGCAATTGCCAACGCCTCCAAGCGGATCGGCTCTCGATGCGATCGATGCAACCACATTGCGATCCCTCAAACAAAAAGGTTTTTCTGATCGCCGTCTCGCGAAACAGTTCAAAACTTCTGACACCGCGGTTCGCAATAAACGCCACGCTTTGGGTGTTCGTCCGGTTTACAAACGGGTCGATACCTGCGCTGCAGAATTCAGTACCAATACCGCCTACATGTATTCAACCTATGAGGCCGAAGGTGCGGAGTGCGAGGCTGCGCCCACCGATAAGAAAAAAATTATGGTCCTTGGTGGCGGTCCGAACCGGATTGGGCAAGGGATTGAATTTGATTACTGCTGCGTGCATGCTGCATTGGCGATGCGTGAGGATGGCTATGAAACGATCATGGTCAATTGCAACCCAGAGACAGTTTCTACGGACTACGATACCAGTGACCGTTTGTACTTTGAGCCTTTGACTTTGGAAGACGTCTTGGAGATCGTTGCCAAGGAAAAGCCCATCGGAGTCATTGTTCAATACGGCGGGCAGACCCCATTGAAATTAGCGCTAGATCTCGAATCCAATGGTGTTCCTATTATTGGAACCAGCCCTGACATGATTGATGCGGCGGAAGACCGCGAACGTTTCCAAAAATTGTTACACGCACTTGAGCTGCGTCAACCGCCCAATGCCACGGCTCGCACTGAGCCTGAAGCCCTTGAAAAAGCGGCAGCTTTGGGTTATCCCTTGGTGGTTCGGCCCAGCTATGTTCTCGGTGGCCGTGCGATGGAAATCGTGCACGAGCAGCGTGATTTAGAGCGCTACATGCGCGAGGCCGTCAAAGTCAGCCATGACTCTCCGGTGTTGTTAGACCGGTTTTTAAATGATGCGATTGAGTGCGATGTGGACTGTATTCGCGATACCGCCGGCCAGACTTGGATTGGCGGCGTCATGGAGCATATTGAACAAGCGGGCGTGCATAGCGGTGACTCAGCGTGTTCTTTGCCTCCTTACAGCTTAAGCGCCCCCACGGTGACTGAAATCAAACGTCAAACCGCAGCCATGGCGAAGGCTTTGAACGTGGTCGGTCTGATGAATGTGCAGTTTGCGATTCAGCATATCGATGGGCAAGATGTTATTTATGTGCTCGAAGTCAATCCCCGAGCCTCGCGGACCGTTCCTTTTGTGAGCAAAGCTACTGGCGTGCAATTGTCCAAGGTCGCGGCGCGTTGCATGGTGGGCCAAACGCTGGCATCTCAGGGGATTGGTAAAGAGGTTACCCCTCCCTATTTCAGTGTGAAGGAGGCCGTATTCCCGTTTGTTAAGTTCCCCGGCGTGGACACTATTTTGGGGCCAGAGATGAAATCTACTGGTGAGGTCATGGGGGTTGGGAAAACGTTCGGTGAAGCCTTTGTGAAGTCTCAACTGGGTGCGGGAACAAAATTACCACGCTCTGGGCGGGCGTTTATTTCTGTCAAGCAAAGTGACAAAGTGCGCGTGGTCGAAGTCGCGCGGAACTTATTGGCCATGGGCTTTGAGCTGTTGGCAACGAAAGGGACAGCGGCTGCAATTACCTCCCAGGGACTCAGTTGCCGTGTTGTCAATAAGGTGGCTGAAGGCCGTCCGCATATTGTTGACATGATTAAAAACGAAGAAGTGGCTTTGGTGATCAACACGGTGGAAGAGCGTCGCAACGCGATTGTCGATTCTCGTCACATTCGCACCTCTGCTTTGTTAGCGCGGGTGACAACGTTCACCACTATTGCGGGGGCCGAAGCTGCTGTCGAAGGCATGAAATACCTCGATAACCTCGGTGTTATTTCGGTTCAAGAAATGCACGCCCAACTGTTGGCATAATCTTTTTTATTTTCTTATGGCTACCATTCCAATTACCACACGCGGCGCAGAGATTCTCAAGGCCGAGTTGCATAAACTTAAAACGGTGGAACGCCCTTGGGTGATCAACGCGATTTCTGAAGCCCGTGCTCAGGGCGACCTGAGCGAAAACGCCGAGTACGAAGCCGCCAAAGACCGCCAAGGTTTTATTGAAGGCCGTATTCAAGAAGTCGAAGGTAAATTGTCCGCCGCCCAAATCATTGACCCCAGTGCCTTGGACGCAGGCGGACGGGTCGTCTTTGGTGCCACCGTTGATCTAGAAGAAGAGGAAACGGGCGAGCGCGTAACCTACCAAATCGTAGGTGAAGACGAAGCCGATCTGAAGCTCGGTCTCATCAATATCAGTTCACCCATTGCCCGCGCTTTGATTGGCAAAGAAGAAGGTGATACGGCCGTCGTGATGGCGCCCGGCGGCGATAAGGCTTACGAAGTTGTAGCAGTTCGCTACGTCTAATGACGCAAGAGTGCAGTCAAGTTTGGCTGCGTTTTTTAAGGCTGATTTTGGGTTTGGGTTTGGCGCGTTTGACATTGCCGCCTGCCGTGAGTCGTTGGTTTCCTAAGACCCGCAGAGTCTTCACTTCGGGCCGTTGCCCGGCACGTTTGCTGTATTTCAGAACTTTAAAGTCACGCGGTCCTGCCATGCGATCTTCATCGATGGCCTTTTCCTTGGTTGGCATCGGGCGCCACAACACCAGCAACTTGCCAATGTGTTGAATAGGTGCAGCATTGAGCTCTTCAGCCAAGGTTTGAAACATGGTTTCGCGAGCAGCTCGGTCATCAGAAAAAATACGAACTTTAATGAGGCCGTGTGCGTTCAGGCTGGCATCGATTTCTTTTTTGACACTTGGAGTGAGGCCGTCACCGCCGACCATCACAACAGGATCGAGGTGGTGCGCTTGGGCGCGGTGTTCTTTGCGCTGGGCAGGGGTCAGTAATATTTGAGGCATACCGCTATTATCGGCGCAATGAAGAAATCTCCATCTGTTTCAAGTCGGGCTGATTCAAGTCCCCAGCCTAAGCCCTCAATAAAGGGGAAAAAGCTGAACAAAGCTTGGCTGCACGACCATATCAATGACCCCTACGTCAAACTCGCTACCCGTGAGGGTTACCGTGCACGCGCGGCCTACAAGCTCAAAGAAATTGACGAAGCACTGGGTTTGATTAAGCCGGGCCAGTTGGTCGTTGATCTGGGCTCCACCCCCGGTGCCTGGAGCCAATATGTGCGTCGTCGAATGTCACCGCAAGGAGCAGCGGTGGGGGATTTGGATGGAACCATCATCGCTTTAGACCTGCTCGCTATGGAGCCCATTGAAGGGGTGCAATTCATTCAAGGGGATTTTCGTGAAGCAGAAGTCTTGACCCAGCTGGAACTCGCTATGCAGGGCCGCCAAGCCGACGTGGTGGTGTCAGATATGGCGCCAAATTTGTCGGGTATTTCCTCCGCCGATGCCGCCCGGATTGAACATTTGGTTGAACTCGCCATCGAGTTTTCCCAAAACCATATGAAGCCCCAAGGTGCGCTGGTGGCTAAAGTGTTCCATGGCGGCAGCTATAACGCGGTGGTGCAGCGGTTCAAAGACGCCTTTCATACGGTTAAACCCTATAAGCCTAAAGCCTCACGTGATCGGTCGTCTGAAACGTTTTTGGTGGGCTTGGGCCTGAAATAAGCCCTTGATTTTTTGTGGCCGAAACCTGATAAATTGGCCTCTTCACACCTTGAAACGCCTAAAATGGCACCCACGTAGCAAGGGTTGTCTTATTGTGTCCTAATGGGAGCTTCGCTTGAATAATCAGTGGTTTTCGAAAATTGCAGTTTGGTTGGTCATCGGCTTGGTGCTGTTTACCGTGTTCAAACAATTTGATTCGCACAGCGGAGCTAACGCGAGTTTGCTTGGCTACTCCGACTTCTTGGAAGAAGTGCGAAATAAAAACATCAAGACAGCCGTGATCCAAGAAGGCCAAGGCGGCACTGAAATTTTGGCGGTGACCACGGATGATCGCAAAGTCAAAACCACGGCGACCTATTTAGACCGTGGCTTAGTGGGAGACCTGATTTCCAACGGCGTCAAGTTTGATGTGAAACCTCGCGAAGAAGGTTCTTTGCTGATGACGTTGTTGGTCAGCTGGGGTCCTATGCTTTTGCTTATTGGCGTGTGGGTTTACTTCATGCGTCAAATGCAAGGCGGTGGCAAAGGCGGCGCATTCAGTTTTGGAAAAAGCAAAGCCCGCTTGCTTGACGAAGCCACCAACACCGTCACATTTGCCGATGTGGCGGGTTGCGATGAAGCTAAAGAAGAAGTCAAAGAGGTCGTTGACTTCCTCAAAGACCCCTCAAAATTTCAAAAACTCGGCGGGCGTATTCCCCGCGGTTTGCTCCTAGTGGGCCCCCCAGGAACGGGTAAAACCTTGTTGGCTAAGTCCATTGCGGGTGAAGCCAAGGTTCCTTTTTTCAGTATCTCTGGATCTGATTTTGTGGAAATGTTTGTGGGTGTTGGAGCTTCGCGGGTTCGCGATATGTTTGAAAACGCCAAGAAAAACGCGCCTTGCATTATTTTTATTGACGAGATCGACGCAGTTGGTCGCCAGCGGGGCGCGGGACTTGGCGGTGGCAATGATGAGCGTGAACAAACCTTGAACCAAATGCTGGTCGAGATGGATGTCTTTGAAACCAATGTCGGCGTAATCGTTGTCGCTGCGACTAACCGCCCCGACATTTTGGATTCCGCGCTGTTACGCCCCGGCCGTTTTGACCGCCAGGTCTATGTCACGCTGCCCGATATCCGTGGCCGTGAACAAATCTTAAACGTGCACATGCGCAAAGTGCCGGTTGCCCAAGACGTTAATCCTGGAGTGATCGCCCGTGGAACGCCCGGTATGTCGGGTGCTGATTTGGCCAACCTTTGCAATGAAGCCGCCCTGATGGCTGCAAGACGCAACGCGCGTTTGGTTGAAATGCAAGACTTTGAAAAAGCCAAAGACAAAATTTTGATGGGGCCAGAGCGCAAGAGCATGGTGATGCCAGAAGCCGAGCGCAAGAACACGGCGTACCACGAGTCCGGCCACGCCTTGATCGGAAAAATGTTGCCAAAGTGCGATCCGGTGCACAAAGTCACCATCATTCCAAGGGGTCGCGCCTTAGGCGTCACCATGAGCCTGCCAGCCCAGGACCGTTACTCCTACGATAGCGAATACATGTTGAACCAAATCAGCATGTTGTTTGGCGGCCGGATTGCAGAAGAAGTCTTCATGCACCAAATGACCACAGGCGCAAGCAATGACTTTGAACGAGCAACGTCGATTGCCCGAGACATGGTGACCCGATACGGTATGACCGATGCCTTGGGCCCTATGGTTTACGCCGAAAATGAGGGCGAGGTGTTTTTAGGTCGTTCTGTAACTAAGACCACGACCATGAGCGAACAAACGATGCAAAAAGTGGACTCAGAGGTTCGCCGCATCATTGACCAGCAGTACGCTCAGGCCCGTAAGCTCATTGAAGATAACCAAGAAAAAATTCACGCCATGGCCAAGGCCTTGCTGGAATGGGAGACCATTGACAGCGATCAGTTGGATGACATCATGGCGGGACGCGATCCGCGTGAACCTAAAGATTGGACCCCCCGTATTCCTCCCGCTGATGCCGGCGGCGGAAGTGGGCCGACTGCGACAACGAGTCCGGATACTGCGCCTTCTGCGGCATAAAATTCGATTGACGAACGACTCAAGGGGGCTCTTTGCCCCCTTGTTACTTTTTTTCGCGGATTAATCTGTATGTTTGTTTGGCAAACCAGCCGTTTTGAGATCGATCTCAGCCGCCCCAAAGTGATGGGGGTTGTCAATGTCACGCCAGATTCTTTTTCCGATGGCGGCGAGCACTTCGAAATTCGATCTGCGCTCACACATTGTGAGCAACTGCTCCGTGAGGGCGCTGACATTTTGGATATTGGCGGAGAGTCTTCGCGCCCTGGCGCTCTGGCCTTGTCGCTGGAAGAAGAGTTAGCCCGTGTCATTCCCGTAGTGCGCCACGCAGTCACTCTAGGCGTTCCTGTGTCCGTCGATACCTACAAGCCCGCAGTGATGCAAGCGGTTCTCGATCTAGGGGCCGACATCATCAATGACATTTGGGCTTTGCGCTGGAGTGATCCGCAAAGTGTGGTCAGCGCTTTAGACGTGGTCTCTGCTTTTAACACCTGTGGTGTGTGTTTGATGCATATGCACCGCAATCCTCAAACGATGCAAACTACACCCATGCAAGGGGATGTGGTGGCGCAGGTTACTGGCTTTTTAGCCGAACGCATCGACGCATTGGTACGGAAGTGAATTGCTCGCAATCGCATCTGTATTGATCCTGGCATTGGTTTTGGTAAAACAGTAGAGCAAAACTTTTCACTCTTGGCCCATCAACAGAGATTGTTATACCTAGGCTACCCTGTGGTTTCTGGTTGGTCGCGCAAATCTTCTTTGGGTGCTGTGACCGGTGCTGCTGCAGATGACCGTGTGGCCGCAAGTGTGACCGCCGCAGTTTTGGCGGTTGAAAGGGGCGCACATATCGTTCGAGTGCATGATGTGAAAGCCACTGTTCAAGGATTGAAAGTGTTTGAAGCGATGCAGGCCGCTGAATCAAAGGAGAATAAAAATATGGAGATAAAAAAATGACGCGAAAATATTTTGGGACCGACGGTATCCGTGGCACGGTTGGCCAGTCACCCATCACGCCGGACTTTATTTTGCGATTAGCCCATGCCGTAGGTCGTGTGCTTAAAAAAGATGAATCACGGCCCACCGTGCTCATCGGCAAAGACACCCGAATTACCGGCTACATGCTAGAGAGCGCCTTAGAGAGCGGCTTTAACTCCGCTGGTGTTGACGTAGTATTGCTCGGGCCCTTGCCCACACCTGGCGTGGCCTACTTGACCCGGGCGCAGCGTGCCTCATTGGGCGTGGTCATTAGTGCGAGTCACAACCCGTTTGCAGATAACGGCATTAAATTTTTTAGCGCCAAGGGAGCCAAGTTGTCCGATGCATGGGAATTGGCCGTGGAGGCGGCACTCGAAGAGCCGCCCGTGTGGTCCCAGTCTGCAAACTTAGGAAAAACACGCCGGCTCGACGATGCCGCAGGTCGCTACATTGAGTTTTGCAAAAGCACTTTTGACAATGACTTAACCCTCAAAGGACTGAAAATTGTTGTCGATGCCGCCCACGGCGCGGCATACCACATTGCCCCCAAAGTCTTTCACGAGCTGGGAGCAGAGGTGATCGCCATGGGATGCGCTCCCGATGGCCTGAACATTAACAAAGACGTAGGCGCGACTCACCCAGAGGCTTTGGTAGAAGCTGTAAAAACGCACCATGCAGATTATGGAATTGCGCTCGATGGTGACGCAGACCGATTGCAAATGGTCGATGCAAAAGGCCGCTTGTTCAATGGCGACGAATTGCTTTATTTGATGGCAGATGATCGACTCAGCAGGGGAGACGTGCTACCCGGCGTAGTCGGAACCTTGATGACCAATATGGCCGTTGAATTGGCGCTGAAGACGCGGGGCGTTGAATTGGCCCGGGCCAAGGTGGGAGACCGCTATGTGCTTGAAATAATGGAGTCCAAAGGGTGGCTCTTGGGCGGCGAAGGTTCGGGACATTTGTTGGCGCTGGATAAACACACCACCGGCGACGGACTGATTTCAGCTTTACAGATACTCCAAGCCTGCGTTCGTTCCGGTAAAAGCATGGCTGAGCTGCTAAGCGCTGTCACGCTTTTTCCTCAGACATTGATCAATGTCAGACTCAAGCCGGGAGCGGATTGGCAGTCGAACCCTGCGGTTCAAAAAATTATCAAGGATGTAGAAAAAGAATTGGGCGACAGTGGCCGTGTGTTGATTCGCGCCAGTGGTACCGAACCTTTGGTGCGGGTGATGGTAGAAGCCAAAGACCCAGACCAAGCGAAGACGTGCGCACAGCGTATTGCTGATACTTTGGGCGGGTAATGGTGTCAACGAACAAAAAGCGCCAATCCGGCTGTATGCGTAATATCTAATCTCACGAAGCAGCCCTTTTTGTCATTCCCCTGTCGCATGCCAAAGTTATAACTGGGCTGTGAATACTTCAGAACCTACCGCATTCACCATTGACTTTGCGCCGACCCCTTGGAAGGGTGAGGTTGGGATGTCTGCGTGTCCTGGTAAAAAGCAAGCAGACGGTTCCATTGATAACACATTGGCGGCTGATATTGCACTGATACTTGCGCATGGAATCAAAACGGTCGTGAGCTTGCTCGACACCATTGAGCTTCAACGCTTGGGAGCCAAGAACCTCTCACACCATTTGGGCTTGCATGGTATTGCGTGGCACCAGCTGCCGGTGGTGGACTTTGGTGTGCCCTCCGCAGCCGTTACGGCGCAATGGCGGCGGTTGATTCCGCAGCTTACGAAAACGTTGCAATCAGGCAATATTTTGGTGCATTGCGCCCATGGCAAGGGGCGTACCGGAACTTTGGTGGCGACTATGTACAAAACATGGGGCTGGAGCAGCGAAGCGGCGATTGCCCGGGTGCGCCAATACCGACCTGGCGCGATTGAGACCCACAAACAAGAATCGTATGTGGAAGCCTTTACGCCACTTTCACTTGTTCCATCAACGTAGCGTAATGGGCTAAAGGCGGGGTGATGTGTCCGGGAACCTTGGCTAAATCATCGTAACGGCGCAAGCGCACGGCTTCTGAGTAAAACGTGAGGGCCTCAAAAGAACGTACCTGTTCTTCGTCGTAACGGCCACCCTGCAATTCAAGACTGTGTTTTGATGCGGGTGACAAGGAGTCCCAATACCCTGCGTCCACCGCACACAAATAGCGTTTGGCATCCACATGCAACTTAATGGGCTCTAATACTGCGTCAGAAAACTGGCTACGCAGAAAGGGCAGGGCAACAAACTGGTGCAGATCATCTACAGTTGGCAACACATCAGCGGGCACTTCATCGGGGCGCTTGGTGCTTAGGATATGACCAAGATCATGGAGCAAGGCCGCCACGACTGTCTCTGGTGTCTCATTGGCCTGTTCTGCGAGCTGGGCGCATTGCAAAGCATGGTCGAGCTGGCTGACCGCCTCTTGGCCGTACCACGTGGTGGCGCGGCTTCCGAGCAGTTGAACGATTTCAGGGATCGACAGAGACATGGATTATCCTTATTCGTTAAAACTAGCGTGCCCGCACTCCGATGATAGAAAAGCGGAGTTTGGAGCACAAATGATCAATCACAGACACGGTTACCAAGATGAGCAAAATCACAAACGACATTTGCTGAAATTCCAAGGTGCGAATTTGCTCGGACAAAATGAGTCCGATACCACCTGCGCCTACGATTCCGATAATGGAAGCGCTACGCGTGTTGGATTCAAAGGAGTACAACACCTGGCTCAAAAGCACGGGCATCAACTGGGGCAAGATACCAAAGCGAACGGCAGTCAACGATGAACCTCCCGTTGAGACTACACCTTCAACCGGTTTTTCATCGGTGGCTTCAATCGCTTCAGAAAATAACTTGCCAAAACTGCCTAAGTCTGACATCAGCAAAGCCAGTACACCTGCAAACGGACCTAGGCCGACCACGTTAATCCAAATCAGCGCCCAGATGAGAATGTCCACACCGCGCAGGGTGTCAAAGCTGCGACGAGCAAAAAATTGAACGATGCGGTTAAGCGTCGTGTTGCGAGCGGCTAAAAACCCCAGCGGGAATGCGAAGATGGCAGCTAATAAAGTACCCAGTAAGGCGATAGAGAGGGTCTCTACCATGGCGTATACGTAGGTACCCGCTCGCGTCCAAGTGCCAGGATCTGGGGGAAGCATGAGTAGCACCATCCGTCCGAGCTCACTGGTGCCGCCTGCGATTCGCGCATAGGTCATGTCAAGGCTGTACAAACCATAAAGAAACAAAGCAGCCGCAATGAGTGCTATGGAAAACGACCGAAGATTGCCTTGGTAAAACGGCTGAAATTCACTGCTATAGCGCTGGCGGAGTATGTCGCGCTGGCTCATGGTGCACTCTCTTGGCCAATTAAGCGGTGGCGTACCCGTTCGGTAACGGTGTCGATCACCATGACCGTAGCAATGATCAAGACCAACAATGCGCTCACATCAGCGTAATAAAACTTGCGGATCACTTCAAGCAGGGTCTGTCCAATTCCGCCTGCGCCTACAAAGCCCAAAACGGCGGCGCTTCGCACATTGATCTCAAAGCGCAGTAAAGCATAACTGGCGAAATTGGAGGCCACCTGAGGCAGCACGGCGAATCGGACTTTATGCAACCAAGTGCCGCCTGTTGATATGACACCATCGACTGGTTTCATATCGATGTTTTCTACCACTTCAGCAAATAATTTACCTAAAGCGCCGGTGGTGTGAATGGCCAAGGCCAATATGCCGGGCAAGGGACCCAAACTGAACGCCACGACAAAAATCAATGCGAATACCATTTCAGGAACGGTTCTGGAAAACTCCAGTAAACGCCTAGTGGAAAATACCACCGCCGAGTTAGCGGTTACGTTTTTACTCGCTAAGAAACACAGGCCCAAGGCGGCTGAAGCGCCCATTAAAGTGCCTACGTAGGCCATCAACAAGGTCTCGCCCATCAGGGCCAACCATTTTTTCCAGCCCCAGAACCACTCTGCGGGATTGCTCAAGACCGACTGGCCATTTTCAAGATGAACAATACGAACGATGTAGTTGGTGAAGGCGCCAATGTTGTCAAAAAACTTCGAAAAAGAAATCTCAGTGATGTGTCCAGACAATAAAACACATACGCCCAACACCAATAAGCCCAGCCAAAGCTGGCGGCGTTTAGCCACCACCGCTTCGGCATAGGCTACGCCCATGGTGTTGAGCGCTGTCATACGTGCTTACTTTTTACGCAATGCGTCAACAAACTGGTTGAGCGCCACTACGGGGAGATAAGCCTCATGGGTCACAGCTTGGAATGGCTCATTTTTACCGCCAGAGACTTTGTCAAACGCAGCCTTGTCTTTTTTAGGAGCATCAAAAAAGGCCTGTTCAATTTTCTTTTTCAAGTCAGCTGGCAAGCTATCAAGATAAGCAATCGGCGAGTTCACGATCGCGTCTGATTTGTAAATAATTCGGAAATCTTCCTTTTTTACCATGCCTTTGTCAGACATGCGAATCAACTCAGAATCAGTTTCATTGTTCCACCAGTTCGCAGCCACATCGACGGTACCTTGGCTGAGTGCCATCACTGCGTTGGTATGGCTACCGCTGTAAACCACTTTGCCAAAAAATTCTTCAGGCTTAATGCCCATCTTTTCCATCGCGAAGCGAGGTACGTTATTGCCAGAGGTTGAGTTAGGGTCAACGAGGGCGATGCTTTTACCCTTGAGTTCTTCAACTTTTTTGTACGGCGAATTGGCTTTCACGTAAAACACCGAGTGGTACGCCTTTACGCCGCCTTTGTTGACTTCGATCGCAAATGGGGTCGTCTTAACGCCAATCATGCGGGCGCGTGCGTAGGATGAAGAGCCGTAATAGGCAATATGGATTTGCTCAGCGCGTTGGCCTTCAATCACAGCAGCGTAGTCGCCTGCAATACGCAGCTTGACTGGAACACCAATTTCACGGGACAAGTAAGCTACAAAATCAGCATATTTTTCAGTAACCATCGTTGCATTTTCATCAGGGATGCTGGCAAAAATTAACTCGGGGTATTTGGCTTTCCAGTCTTGCGCTTGAGCAGAAGCCATCAGAGCGCTAGAAGCAGCCAATGCGAGGAGAACGCGGCGATTCAACATACGAAGTTCCTTAGTAGTTAAGTAATGAAAAAACACAGGGGGGAGATAATTAAGCGGTGTGAACCACACGCTCAAAAGGGAGAACATTCGTTTGGTTGTGACCACTCTCTGGGCTTGAGTGGAGCATCTCGTCGGCTTCAATGCCGTAGAGCGACTTCACCAGGTCTTGGCTCAAGGCGTCAGGAGCGCCGTCAAAAACCACACGACCCGCAGACATTCCAACCAAGCGGCCGCAGTAATTTCTGGCAACATCGAGCGCGTGCAAGTTGCACAACACCGTGATACCCAGATCTTTGTTAATACTTTGCAGCGCGTCCATCACCATTTGGGTGTTACGTGGATCCAGCGAAGCGATAGGCTCGTCAGCCAAAATAATTTTGGGACGTTGGATCAGGGCGCGACAAATC
>SXSX01000188.1 GCA_005793295.1 Burkholderiales bacterium
GCTTCATGAAATGCAACGCCGCAATGCCAAAAAAGGAATTGCCAGTTTGTGTATCGGCGGTGGAATGGGCGTAGCCCTGACGATTGAACGTTAATTGATACGTATTTTTAGCAAGCAAAAAGAAAGAGGAATCAGTATGAGTCAAAAAGTAGCCTACGTTACCGGTGGTATGGGTGGTATCGGTACCGCCATTTGCCATCGCCTACACAAAGAAGGCTTTAAAGTCATCGCAGGTTGCGGACCTACGCGCGACCATGCGAAATGGATTGCTGAGCAAGCCGCATTAGGTTACACGTTTTACGCCTCCGCAGGCAACGTGGGCGACTGGGACTCTACGGTGGAGGCTTTCACTAAGACAAAAGCCGAGCATGGAACCATTGACGTGCTCGTGAACAACGCAGGCATTACGCGCGATCGGATGTTCCTCAAGATGAGCCGCGAAGACTGGGACATGGTCATTGAAACCAACCTCAACAGCATGTTCAATGTCACCAAACAAGTGGTTGCAGATATGGTTGAAAAAGGCTGGGGCCGGATCATCAACATTTCTTCTGTGAACGGAGAAAAGGGCCAAGCCGGTCAAACCAATTACTCAGCGGCCAAAGCCGGTATGCATGGTTTCTCCATGGCCTTGGCACAAGAATTGGCTACCAAAGGCGTAACCGTGAATACGGTGAGCCCCGGTTACATCGGAACCGACATGGTCAAAGCCATTCGCGAAGATGTATTGGCGAAAATTGTGGCTACGGTTCCCGTCAAGCGTTTGGGCGAGCCCAGCGAAATTGCATCAATCATTGCGTGGTTGGCCTCCGAAGAAGGTGGCTACGCCACTGGCGCGGACTTCTCAGTCAACGGCGGTCTGCACATGGGATAAAGGTAAAAGTTAAAGGGCGCTATAGCTCCCTTTATCCTTGTACTCCCTTGTAAAGCATATACGCGGCAAGGGAGTACAGCAGAACCGCAAAAATGCGTTTGAGTTGGGCCACCGGCAAACGGTGCGCTAATTTCGCACCTAAGGGCGCGGTCAAAACGCTGCAACACGCAATCACCAAAAGCCCTGGTAGCCAGACATAGCCCAAGGACCAATCCGGCAAATCTGCAAGATGCGACCCGCTGGCAATATAGCCCACCGTATTGGCCAAGGCAATCGGAAAACCTAATGCAGCGCTGGTAGCAACCGCACCCAGCATAGAAACATTGTGCGCAACCATAAAGGGAACGCTCACAAAACCGCCCCCTGCGCCTACCAAACCTGATAAAAATCCGATGACGCTACCAGCTCCGATTTGACCAACCGTACCTGGTAACTCCCGGTTGGCCTTCGGTTTTTTGTTAAGCAACATTTGGGTAGCGGAAAAGCTGACGAACAAAGAAAAGAAAATGGCGAGCGTTGTGCCCTTCAAAATACTAAAAACGCCAGCACTGGCTAAGGCACCGCCTAAAACAATGCCTGGAGCCATACTTTTCACAATGTCCCAACGCACCGCGCCGCGTTGGTGGTGGGCTCGGACACTTGAAATACTGGTAAAAACAATCGTAGCCATCGACGTGGCAATAGCCATCTTGACCGCCAAGTCCGCGCTGATACCCCGGTGGGAAAGCATCAGGGTGAGAAACGGCCCCATCAACATGCCACCGCCAATTCCTAGTAAGCCAGCGAGCAATCCGGTAGTTAAGCCGAGTACGGCCAACTCGCCAATCAGAGTAGGTTCAAGCATGGGTATTGAGGGGGTTGTGGGTTAGGCAATCGGAGACGGCGAGAAAATAAGGTGTCTGCAAATGCCACCAGACCGGCATCCTGAACCGGGGTTCAGGTGGGCGAGGTCAGCTTTGCATTGGGTCCATCTGACGCGAGATGATCACGCTTGCGAAGCGATTTTCCAAGCCCGGGCTCTAAGAGCATTGGTTCAAGGAAATATAAAGCCTGGCGAACACTGCAGACGCTTTAGATTGTAGGACCTTAAAACAAACGCCCGTCATTGGCGAGAAGTTTGTCTAATCTCGCTATCAATGGCACCAAGGCGGTTTCGTGGTTAACACGGTCTAAAGTTAAGCTTTCAGGGGCAGAATTCTCCGAGCTTAGCTCCGATTGCGCGTTAGACAAATTAGCCACGTCAAAGGCCAAGTTGAGTGCCGCTAAAACAGCAATACGATCCCTTGCACGGACCTTGCCGCCGTCCCTGATTTTGCACATTGCAGAATCCACACGTTGCACCGCTTGGTGTAGTTTGGCCTCGCCGCCGTCAGGGCAGCCGAGTAAATAGCTTTGTCCCATGATTTGAACTTCAAGCTGCTTCATGGTGTGTCCTGAGGTACTGCGCTGGCCTTCTCGGTTGCGTCTGTTGCATCTGCCGCATTTTCTGGAAGGCGATCTAGCAAAGCTTCCACCCTTGCCCGAGCGGCGCTTAGCCGTGATTTCAAAGAATCACGTTCATGCGACAAAGATGCAACCTGCTCTAAAAGAAGTGCATTGGTGCGTTGAAGTTCTTCATAGCGCACCAACAAGCGCTCAACGCGCTCGGCAATTTGGTCTATGGGGGACGTTTGCTGCATAAAAGACATTGTAGGTCGCTCAGATGTCGGATTAATCCGCTTGAAACCCCGTAAAATCCCTAGTGTTGGTGCTCGCACTGTGGTTCACACAGCGCAGTTCAACGGGAAGCAGGAGGGAAAACGTGTCAACGTAGACCTAACCTGCGCTGCCCCCGCAACGGTAAGTGGACGAATCTCGCGATTCCGCCCTCATCACAGCCACTGAGTGCCTTGAACAAGCGCTTGGGAAGGCGATGAAGGTTGCTCCACCAGCCCGGATACCGGCCAATAAAGTGGTTGCACGCCTGCGTGTAGCTTGATGCCCATGCGTTGTCGGGGAAGACGGCGAGGGTTTTATTTGATGGTCTTTTTTAAAATGAAAACTGGTATTTCTTCTTTGCGCTTGAGTGCGCTTGCTTTTGCACTGCTGTCGGCTTTTTCTGTCCATGCCCAATCGGAGTCAAGTGGAACTTTGAAAGAGGTGGTCGTAACGGCCAATCGTTCAGAGCAATTGCTGACTGATGCCATTCCAAATACAACTGTGATTGGCCGAGATGTGATTGATCGCTCTCAAGCGACAGACCTCGCAAGTTTATTGGCCAGCGAAGCAAGCATTCAATTTACCCAAAATGGGGGTCGTGGCTCCTCTGCGAGCATTTATCTTCGTGGGGCCGCTAGTTTGCAGGTGTTGGTATTGGTTGATGGAGTATCTTTAACGCGTCAGGATACGACGGGAAGTGTCGGAGTTGAAAATATCATGCTCGATCAAGTCGATCGGGTTGAGATTGTTCGAGGAAATGTCTCTGCAATCTATGGCAGTGGTGCGATTGGCGGTGTCATTCAAATTTTCACAAGAGCAGCGACAGGTAAACCCATTGCATATGCGAGTGTTGAAATTGGCAGCTTATCGAGTTTGCGTTCCTCGGCTGGTATCAGTGGAAATTTCGAAAATACCAAATACACACTTGGAGTGGGTCAGCATAAGACGGATGGATTTTCTGCCATGAGTCCAAAGCAATACCCACTAGAGAATCCTGATGCAGATGGGTTTAAAAACACGAATTACAACTTTGGCTTATCGCATGAAATCCTTAAAGGCCAAAGTTTTGGACTGAGAGCACAAGGAAGTGATGGTGAATTTGACTTTGATGGGTCTGGGTTTGGCACGATTCAAGATGTTTACAAAGGACGCAGTACCTTGAATACTTGGCAGCTTTTTTCCCACAACCAGATTAATAAGGCATGGGGAAGTAAGTTGACTTATAGCGAGTCTCGCGACCGGTCAGTCTCTGATGCTCTCAAAGCGCCTACATTTGCTTACTACAGCGATGCGATTACAAAAAATAAGACGAGTAACTGGACCAATACCATTGCCATCGATGAATGGTTGATAACGACCGGTATTGAAAATCAAAACCAATCGATTAACACCTATGACCAAACCTCGTTGACCCTAAATCGCAGTCGCGATGTGATGTCTATTTTCGGTGGATTGTCGGGTTATTTGGGGGCGCATAGTTTTCAGCTTAATGCACGAAATGACAAAGCAAGCAGCTTGGATGGCAATAACACCGGTTATTTTGGATATGGATATCAATTGAATCCTTCGTTCAAATTGCTAGCCAGTTCATCCACCGCATTTAATCTTCCTCCGCTAGGGTATTTGTATGACGCTGCCAACGGTAATCCAAATTTGCAACCTGAAACTGCCCGATCCTCAGAGTTGGGTTTGCAGTGGGCTAATGATGGACAAGTTTTCAGAGCAACTTCATTCACTACCAATACAAGCAATCTTCTTGAATACGATCTCAACGCAAATAAATTTTCAAACATAAGCAATGTTGTCAATAAGGGTGTGGAGCTTAGCTATTCTGGTAATTTCAACACTGCCAAATTGAAAGCAAGCTTGACTTCGCAAGAGCCGATCAATCAAACGACAGGAAAGCGACTAGACCGTCGACCCGCTACGATGGCATCCGTTGGATTCTCTATTCCTGTCAGTGAATGGAACTTTGGTGCCGATATTCGCTATACGGGTAGTCGACCTGACACTACGAATACCTTACCTGCTTATTCAGTGCTTGATCTGAAAGCACGTTATTCAGTCACAAAAGAAATAGACCTTACTGCTCGTATCGATAACGCATTAGATGAGGATTACCAAACCATTTATGGCTACAGCCAAGCACGCCGTGCTGGCTATGTGGGATTGGTTTGGAAACAAAAGTAAAGCGTCATCGATTGATCTCAAACTTTAGATGAATATTAATATCGCCTCCCATTTGCATGGCCCTCAGCGCATCGTCTGCCTTACAGAGGAGACGACGGAGTGGCTGTATCTTTTGGGTCAAGAGAGTCGAATCGTCGGTATCTCAGGCTATACCGTTCGCCCTGCAAAAGCACGTCAGGAAAAGCCGAGGGTCAGTGCATTTTTAAGCGCCAAAATCGAAAAGATTTTGGCGCTTAAACCCGACTGTGTGTTTGGTTTTTCTGATTTGCAGGCGGATATTGCAGCGGAGCTTATTCGCAAAGGGGTGCAGGTCACGGTGTTTAACCAAAGAAGCGTGGCAGAAATTTTCTCTATGTTGTACCAAGTGGCTGCCATGGTGGGGGAAGCCAAGCAGGGTTTAGAAAAAATTTCGGCAATGCAGTCGGATTTGAAGGCTATGACTGACGCTGTGAAAGTACGTATTGCCAATGGCGCTCGCCGTCCCAAAGTATTTTTTGAAGAATGGGATGTGCCGCATATCAGCGCTATCCGATGGGTTTCTGAGTTAATCGGAATTGCGGGGGGAGACGATTGTTTTCCTGAACTTGCACTAGAGCCGATGGGAAAACAACGCATCATTGCGGATGGCGCAGAAATTGTGCGTCGTGACCCTGACATTATTTTTGGTTCCTGGTGCGGTAAAAAATTTCGTCCAGAGAACGTCGCTGCTCGCTTGGGCTGGGCCGAAGTGGCTGCAGTCAAAAACCAACAGTTATTCGAAATCAAATCGCCTGACATTCTTCAGCCGGGCCCTGCTGCATTGACCGATGGCGTGAAAAAAATGCACGCCTTCATAATCGCTTGGATGGATGCAGACCAAAGATCGCGAGCGATGACTTGAACTCCAATCACGGTGCAGTCATTCATGAGTTTATTCTGGGCGGCCAACGCAGCGGAAAGTCTCGCCGTGCTGAAGTTTTAGCCCAAAAGTGGCTCGCACAAAATAGTTCTAACGCCGCGGTTTTAGTCGCAACAGCCCAAGCTTGGGATAACGAGATGCGTTTGCGAATTTCTCGCCATCAGGCAGATAGGGCCGAGCGCGTAGTTGGAATGCAGACGGTAGAAGAGCCGTTTGCCCTGGGTGAAACCATTGCGCGTTTGAGCCAAGCCCATACGCTGATCGTTGTGGATTGTTTGACCTTGTGGCTAACTAATTTCTTAATGCCGATGCCAATTGCGGGCCAACCAGCCAGCCTCCGAAATACGACCCAGCCGATTACGAATCTCTTATTCGCGCTAAAAAAAACCCCTGGCCCAGTGGTTTTGGTGGGCAATGAAATCGGAATGGGAGTCATCCCCATGGGCGCAGAAGTTCGTCAATTTGTGGATGAACTGGGCCGATTAAACCAAGAAGTGGCTAACGCATGCCAGCGCGTGACTCTGATGGTTGCGGGGCAAGCGATGGTGGTTAAGGATTCAGCATGTTCTGCTTAATCAAGAGATCGCTCGCTTTTTGTATAGCAGCCTTCCTTGGGTGCGGCAGCTTGTCTACCCTGGCAGGAGAAATCACTGATGACCGAGGCATGAAGGTTAATTTAGCCCGTCCTCCGCAAAGAATTGTGAGCTTGCTGCCTTCGCTGACGGAAACGGTATGTGCTTTGGGCCAATGCCAACGTTTGGTGGGTGTGGATCGGTATTCCAATTTTCCTGAAAGCGTAACCCGCCTGACGCAAGTGGGCGGAGGCTTGGATCCAAATATTGAAGCCATTGTTGCTTTAAAACCCGATTTGGTGCTTGTCGCCAGTTCCTCGCGTTCTGCTGACCGTTTGCGTACTTTGGGCTTGGTGGTAGTTTCTTTGGAACCTAAAACCCATGCCGATGTCAAAAGGGTGATTCAAACCCTTGGCATTCTGTTAGAAGCTCCTAATGCAGACAAGGTTTGGAAAGACATTGACGCGTCACTGGAAGCTGCTGCCAAGTCCCTGTCTCCCAAAGCCCGCGGACTGCGGGTATATTTCGAAGTCAGTCAAGCGCCCCATGCCGCAGGCGAGGCTTCTTTCATTGGTGAAACCTTAGCGCGTTTGGGAGCCAAAAACATTGTGCCGAGTCAACTCGGTCCTTTCCCTCAACTCAATCCAGAGTTCATTGTTCGGGCAGATCCCGATGTGATCATGGTGGGAGACCGCAACTATGTTGGAATGGACAAACGCCCCGGTTGGGCGGATATGCGGGCCATGAAAGAAAAGCGCGTGTGTATTTTTGCATCCACCATGTCTGATGACCTCGTTCGCCCTGGGCCAAGAATGGCCGAAGGTGCCCGTGCCATGGCGAAGTGCCTTGAAAGCAACGCAAGGTGATTAAACCTCAGCATCACCATCGAGATACAAGCCGCAAACCTTTGGTTTTGGCGGTGGTTCTTATCTTGATCGCTTTGCTGATGGCCTTTTTCGGCTTGGGTGTCGGCAGTGCCGGTTTGGTGCCAGTCATTCAAAATGCAAATGACCCCGTAGCCCATCAAATTATTTGGGACATTCGCCTTCCTCGTACCCTGGGGGCTTGGGCGGCAGGCGCCTTACTCGCTTTAGCGGGTGCGGTAGCGCAAGGCTTATTTCGCAATCCCTTGGCAGACCCCTTTTTACTAGGTAGCGCCTCGGGTGCGTCCTTTGGTGTGTCGCTGGCCTTAGCTTTCTTTGGCGTAAGCCCGTTGGCAACGGAATGGTTGATTCGACTTGGCTTAACGGGCGCTGCATTTGTGGGTGCGGTCGGTGCAGTCTTTTTAACGTTGCTCTTGGCCCGTGGGGTTCAGCACACTTTGCGTCTTTTGCTCTCAGGCGTGGTGGTAGGCGTGGTCCTTGGCGCATTGAGCTCTTTGGTGATGCTCATGGCACCCGAGGTTCTCCAAGCGATGCAGGCGTTTTTACTCGGTAGCACCGGTTTTGTGGGCTGGAGTGCATGTCTATTGATGCTGGTGGTTTGGATTTTTTCGATGGTCTTGGCGTGGTGGTTTAGCCCAGTGCTTGACGGTTTGGCTTTGGGTGAAGCCACCGCGCAGAGTTTGGGCTTGCCCTTGGTGAAGATGCGCATGGCATTGGTCGCAGTGCTGGCTCTTGCAACCGGTGCAGCGGTCGCCCAAACCGGCTTCATTGCTTTTGTTGGGTTGGCAGCGCCCCATTTGGTTCGTTCCGTGGTCAAAGTCACCCATGGACGACTGGTGTTGCTGTCAAGTTTGATGGGCGGCGCCTTATTGATGGTTGCGGACCTGCTTGCCAGGCTCTTGATTGCACCCCAAGAATTACCTGTGGGGGTGTTGACTGCGGTTTTAGGCGGGGGGTATTTGTTGTGGTTGATGCACCGCAGCGGCAGCCAAACCATGGGAGGTCGTTCCTCATGAACGCCATCACCAAACATGAATCCAAACCAGTGGCTATCAGTGCAGAAAACGTTTGCGCGAGTTTGAGCGGAAAGCAAGTGTTGTTTGACTTGAATCTGCAGCTCTCAGCGGGCCAATGGACTTGTATTCTTGGACCCAACGGCGCAGGCAAGTCAACACTGCTCAAAGCATTGGCATGTGTATTGCCGCATACCGGGCGAGTCTCGCTATTGGGAAATCTGATCGAATCCTTGCCTCACCGGGTACGCGCTCAGCAGTTGGCCTGGTTAGGACAAAACGAGACTTCGGCAGACGACCTCACCGTTGTAGATGTGGTCATGCTCGGACGCCTTCCTCATCAAGCGTGGCTTGCACCACCCAACGAGAAAGATTGGAAAGCCGTGGAGCGTGCGTTGCGCTATACCCAAGCCTGGGACTGGCGCAACCGTCCTTTGGGCCAGCTTTCGGGTGGTGAGCGTCAACGGGTTCTTTTGGCTAGGGCCTTGGCAGTTGAGGCCCAGGTTTTGCTTATGGATGAACCGCTCGCCAATTTAGATCCGCCGCACCAAGGCGATTGGTTGTGTGTAGTCGAAGACTTGATTAACCAAGGAACAACGGTGGTTAGCGTGTTACACGAAATAACCATTGCGCTTCATGCGGATGCTTTAATCGTGATGCGTGATGGACGTATTACGCACCACGGCCTAACGCATGACCCTGCAACCCATGAAGCCGTGAAGGCGGCCTTTGATAACCGGATCGCGATTCATGCGCTAGGCAATCAATGGGTTGCTTTACCTGACATGGGTACCCAACCTAACGTGGCCCCTCATTAAAAACTCTACTTCTATGACTATTCAATTGATACCCACCATCGACAACCTGCAAAACCATGCGTTCCGCCAAAGCTTGCAACACAAAATTGACACCAAGACCAAGCCCTTGGGATCACTTGGACGAATAGAAGAACTAGCACTTCAGATCGGTGAAATTCTGGGTTTCCAAGACCCTGTTTTGTCTCAGCCTCAAATGGTGGTTTTTGCGGGTGACCACGGGCTGACAGCGCGGGGAATATCTGCATTTCCAAGTGATGTGAGTTGGCAAATGGTAGAAAACTTCCTTGCCGGTGGCGCAGCAGTCAGCGTTCTTTCTAAGCAAAATGGCATTGCTTTGACGGTGGTGGACTGCGGTGTCAATCACGATTTTTTAGCCGGCTTACCCACTGGAACAACTCGCCCTGGCTTATTGGTTCGCAAAGTGGCCGGGGGCGAAAAAGGTACGGCTGATTCGTCAGCGCAAGCGGCAATGACTAGCGCTCAATGTGAAGCTGCTCTTGCCAACGGACAAGAGATTGTGAAGGGTTTGCCTGGCAATGCTTTGCTTCTGGGTGAAATGGGCATTGGTAATACCTCGGCAGCATCCTTGCTTTTAGCCAGACTGGCGGGTTTGGATATTGCTCAATGTACGGGTGCAGGAACGGGTTTAGACGCACCGGCAGTTTTGCGAAAAACAGAAATCTTGCGAGAGGTTTTAGTTTTTCATTCGCAGGCCAAAGCGCCGCTGGACGCCTTGGCCGCGTTTGGTGGGTTTGAAATTGCGACCATGGTGGGCGCTGTTTTACAGGCAGCAGCAGATCGCCGTGTCATCGTGGTGGATGGTTTTATTGCCACGTCTGCTGTATTGGTTGCACACGCCCTTGAGCCCTTGGTGTTGCAGCGCTGTGTGTTTGCGCACCGCTCTGGCGAGCGCGGGCATGAGTTCATGTTGCAACACCTCGGCGTTCAAGCCTTGTTGGATTTGGGATTGCGCTTAGGTGAAGGTTCAGGGGCGGCGCTGGCTTGGCCCCTGTTGGAGTCCGCCTGTAGCATTCTGCGAGACATGGCAAGTTTTGAGGCAGCCGGTGTTTCTGAAAAATCGGAGACTGCATCTGTAACTCCATGACTCCGTTACGCCACTTCCTGATCGCGCTGCAGTTTTTTACCCGCATTCCTGTCACCGGGCGCTTAGCGCAATGGGTGGGCTTTAGCCTCGAGATGCTGCGAGCCAGTGCAGCGTACTTACCTCTTGTTGGGGTCGTTGTCGGCGCCGTCGTTACCTTGCTCACCGCTGCGCTTTTGGCGTTGCTACCAACGGCGTATGCGCCTTTGGCAGCTGCGGTCTTGGGAACGGCAGCTAGCGTTTGGATCACGGGCGCGTTTCATGAAGACGGGTTGGCTGATGTCGCTGACGGCTTGGGTGGCAGCTACGACCGTGAGCGTGCTTTGATCATCATGAAAGATTCACGCGTTGGTGCTTTTGGCGCTATCGCCGTAGTTTTGGCTTTGTTGGCCAAGGTGGCTTTGTTGGCTTTGATTGGTTCTGTGAGCAGTGTAGGAATGTGTGCCGCCTTGATGGGCGCTCACGTGGTCTCGCGCATGTGGCCCTTGTTGGTGATCCGCTTGTTGCCCCATGTGGGCGATGACGCGGGATCCAAATCCAAGCCCTTGGCCGATCAAATTTCCATCCAGAGTTTGGCACTTGCCGCCTTGTTCTGTGATCTTGCCTTGGGATTGAGCGTATGGTTTTTCCCCGTGCCTTGGGAAGTGTGGGCCGCTGCTTTAGTGGGGTCTGCGATTGCTTTTTGGCGAGCTTGGCGCTTGTTCTCGCGTCGCTTGCAAGGATTTACGGGCGACTGTTTGGGGACGACACAACAGGTCTGTGAATTGGCTTTTTACCTTGGATGGGCTTTGGCATTGGGATGGGCGGCTCGCTGACATGGCCTTGTGGATCGTCCGTCACACCAAGCCGCTGATTGACCCAGGGATTTGCTACGGCGCTTTGGACATTGAAGCCGATGCGGCTGCAACATTAGCTTCGGCCACAGCTTTGGCGGAAGTGTTGCCAAACGGCCTGAGGGTAGACGTTTCCCCCCTTCGGCGCTGCCAACAACTCCAAGTGGCCTTACAAAGCCTTCGAACCGATTTGGTTTTCACCTTGGAGCCGCGCTTAGCGGAGATGCATTTTGGGGTGTGGGAGGGAATAGCTTGGAATTGCATCGATCCTCAGGCCATGAGCGCTTGGACCGACGATTTTGGCAACCACCGATTCGGGGGAGTGGAAAGTACAAATAGCGTTTTGGAGCGTGTAGCTCAGGTTTGGGATCAGACCGTGCTCAACAGGACGCAAGACCACGTTTGGATCACCCACGCAGGCGTAGCACGCGCCGCAGATTTGATTTCCAAAGGCATTAGAGAAGTTAGCGATGCCAGGCAATGGCCAAAGCTTGCGCCCAGTTATGGGGATTGGGTCACTTTGTCTTTGTAGCCACAAACCGAAGTGACGGAACATTTCCAACACATTGGCTTTCGTGCCTGACAGACATAACGTCCATGCAAAATCAGCCAATGGTGTGCGTCTACCAGGTATTTTTCAGGGATGCGTTTGAGCAGTTTGCGCTCCACATCTAAGGGCGTTTTCCCTGGCGCCAAGCCTGTTCGGTTTCCGAGGCGAAACAAGTGGGTGTCAACGGCCATGGTAGGTTCACCAAACGCCACGTTCAAAATCACATTCGCTGTCTTACGGCCAACGCCTGGAAGCGCCTCTAGTGCTTCGCGGGTTCTCGGAACTTTTCCGCCATGCAAATCCATCAGCATGTGGCAGGTTTGGAGCAAATGCCGGGCTTTGCTCCGAAATAGACCAATGGTTTTAATGTGGTTTTCTAGGCCTTCCAAGCCCAAGTTCAACATCTTTTGCGGAGTAGGAGCTACAACAAACAATCCGCGCGTTGCTTTGTTGACGCCGATGTCCGTGGCCTGCGCGGAAAGCAATACGGCAGCCAACAACTCAAATACGCTCGCAAAGTGCAACTCCGTTTGTGGATGGGGGTTTGCCGCTTGCAGGGTGGAGAAAAAAGTTTCGATCTGGGAAGGGGTCATAAATGGAGGAAGACTGAGGCGACAATACTGAAAAACACCACCGCGAAAGATACACCATGGCTTTGCAATTTGCCGATCGCTTGAACCAAATCGAAACCTCTGCCATTCGGGAGCTGTTTAAGCTGCTGGGTAAGCCTGGGATTATTAGCTTTGCGGGGGGCTTTCCCGACCCCGCCTTGTTTGATGTGGAAGGGCTTCGAATCGCAACGGATGCAGTTATGACCCACAACCCGGGTCCGGTGTTGCAATACGGCGCGACCGAAGGGTGGGAGCCCTTGCGCGAGCAAATCAGTATTTTTATGGCGGCCAAAGGGGCCACTGTCACGCCGCAAGGCCTGATCGTGACTACCGGCAGCCAACAGGCACTGGACCTGATCGGAAAAACCATGATCTCTCCCGGTGACAAAGTGATCGTCGAGGCGCCCACCTTTTTAGCCACGATCCAATGTTTTCGTTTGTATGGTGCCCAACTGATCGGTGCTCCCATTGATGCGGACGGCGTGGATGTGGATCGACTGGAGCAATTAATCGAAGAACACCGCCCCAAGCTGGTTTACCTCATTCCTACGTTCGGCAACCCCAGCGGCGCCACACTGAGCCTAGAGCGACGCAAGCGTATTTTGGAAATCGCGGCGCGAACCCACACCTTAATCGTTGAGGACGACCCTTACGGCGAGTTGTACTTTGACAAGGCACCGCCGCCCAGCCTGTTGGCGCTCAGCGCCGAAGTGCCGGGCAGCCGGGAGTATTTAGTCCACTGCGGCAGCCTCAGCAAAGTCTTGAGCCCAGGTTTGCGCGTGGGTTGGATGATTGCCCCTCCAGAATTATTGGCCCGGGCAACGATGTGCAAACAATTCAGCGACGCACACACCAGCAACCTGACCCAGGCCATCGCAGCCCATTACCTTACCCTTTCTCGTATAAACAAGGCTTTGGATGTTGTGCGAACGACTTATGCGGAACGCGCCCGCATCATGGGCCAATGTTTGCAAACCACCTTGGGCG
This sequence comes from Burkholderiales bacterium, assembly GCA_005793295.1. Lineage (GTDB taxonomy): Bacteria > Pseudomonadota > Gammaproteobacteria > Burkholderiales > Burkholderiaceae_C > Allorhodoferax. Next base: position 13,031 of record SXSX01000188.1, read on the forward strand.
AAGCAATCGCCTTTAACGCCCCCCAAGGCGGCATGTTCTTTTGGGCTCAACTTACAGGGCAGGGCGGAAAAACTAACAACGCCCCCGAGTTTGCCCGCCGAGCGATTGACAAATTAGTGGCATTCGTTCCTGGCGCCCCTTTCTTTGCCCATGATCCTGACACTGCAACCTTGCGTTTAAGTTTTGCGACGGCGGATGTTGCAAAGATCAAAGAGGGAGTTGCCCGTTTGGGTCTGGCCTTGTGACACTAGACCGCAGACAGCTGCTTCGGCTGATAACAGCTAGCAGCACAGCGTTGTGCTTGCCGCGCAGTGCGCTAAGTCAAGCACGAACGCTTCTCTATCCTTTTGCCTGTGGCGTTGCTAGTGGCTCGCCCACCCATGAAAGCGTTGTTTTGTGGACGCGGCTTGATCCGATGGCACTACGAATTGCAGTCGATGGATACGCAACCGTTCAGTGGGAAGTGGCCCATGATGATGCGTTTCAACACATTGTCCAAAGCGGCTCATCACAAGCCGTATCCCATTTGGGTTTCTCATTACACATAGAGGTTCCCAATTTAGCGTCAGACCGTTGGTACTTTTATCGGTTTATGGTAGGTGATGCGGTGAGTCCAGTGGGTCGTACGCGAACTTTCCCGCATCCCGACGCCGCCCCTAAGCGTCTGCGCTTGGCGTATGCATCTTGCCAAAAATGGGAGGACGGCTACTTTAGCGCTTGGAGTCACATGCAATCTGAAAACCTAGACGCAGTTCTGTTTTTGGGGGATTACATTTATGAATACCCCGGAACGGGCAGTCGCTTTCGCAGCCCCACAGGGGGATGGGTTTTAACGCTAGAGAACTACCGTGCCCGGTACGCTTTGTACAAGTCCGACCCGGATTTACAAGCCATGCATGCGGCGTGTCCTTGGCTCATGACCTGGGACGACCACGAAGTTCAAAACGACTACGCGGGAACCCAAGCGGGCGATGGGTTTGTAAGCGCCCCGGATTTTTCTCAGCGCCGCGCTGCGGCCTACCAAGCGTATTACGAAAATATGCCATTGCGTTCAAGTGTTCTAACCCAAGCAATTGCAGGACTTTCCCAAGGCGCTGAAATGCGTATTTACAGCCAAGTGCGTTTTGGCCGATTAGCCGCTTTGCGCCTGCTTGACGCCCGTCAGTACAAAGACCCGCAGGTTTGCAGCCTCAATGGAAAAACCGGCTCAAGCAGCATCCGGCCAGATTCCTGCCCAGATTGGCAAGATCCGAAGCGCTCTAAGCTGGGAGCGCAACAAGAGCGCTGGCTCAATACGGCTTTAGACAGCCCATCAGCGAAATACACAACTTGGAACGTGTTGGGTCAACAAAGTCTCTTCGGGCCGCGCGATTTTTCAATTGGCCCGTCCCAAAAAATGTGGAATGACGGATGGGACGGCTACAACGCAGCGCGGATTCGGTTGACCGATGCCTTAACTAAATACGCAACGCCCAACCCCGTGATTTTCGGAGGCGATGTGCATGAAAACTGGGTAGGTCATGTGCTTAGCGATTACTCCAATTCGAAAAGTAAAAAAATAGGGGTCGAATTTTGCGGCACCAGTATCACGTCCAAGTCTGGAAGTACGGAATCTTTGTTGCCGCTGGTTCAGGAAAACCCGCACTTTGTTTTTGCTGAGTCGCGCTACCGAGGCTACGGCGTTGCTGAATTTACTCCAGAGCGATTGAGCGTGAACCTGCGTGTCCTTGATGATGTTCAACGCAAGGACAGCACGGTTCGTACCCTTGCTGCTTTTGTAGTTGAAACCGGCCAGCCCGAAGTCTTGAAGGCTTAAAGTAACCAATACACGATGCAACCCGAAGATTTACAGCGCTTGGTTAGCCAGCCCATGCCCTTTGGAAAACACAAAGGCGTACTCATCGCAGACCTGCCCGGAAATTACCTCAACTGGTTCGCCCGTGAAGGCTTCCCTAAAAGTGAGATTGGCCGTTTGTTGCAGCTGATGCATGAGATTGACCACAATGGTTTGTCTGATCTTCTCAAGCCCTTGCGTTAAACCAAAACTTCCAACAAACGATCCAGCCCACCTTCGTTAATCGCCACCATCGCTTGCGCACGGACAGCGGGTTTGGCGTGGTAGGCGACGGATAAGCCGGCTTCTTGCATCATGGGGAGATCGTTTGCCCCGTCACCCATGGCAATGGCTTGGCTGGTAGAGATGCCCATACTGGCGCAGGTTTGCAACAACATTTTGCGTTTTTCTTCGCCGTCACAAATATCCCCCCATTCTTGATCCACCATCCGCCCAGTGAGTACCCCTTGTTGCATTTCAAGGACGTTAGAGCGAGTCCAGTCAATCGCTAAACGGTTGCGTACTGCGTCTGTAAAAAAGGTAAAGCCGCCCGAGACCAGCAGTGTTTTCAACCCAGCGATTTTGCATGCCTGGACCAATTCGGCAGCGCCGGGGTTAAGTTGCAGTCGTTCATGGAGAACTTGCTGCATCTGGTCAACCGAAACTCCTTTAAGTAATTTCACCCTTTGTCGCAGACTCTCTTTGTAGTCAAGAATTTCGCCGCGCATGGCGGCTTCGGTAATAGCCGATACCTCCGCTTTACGGCCTGCTGCATCGGCAATTTCGTCTACGCATTCGATATTGATCAACGTGGAGTCCATGTCAAACGCGATGAGTTTGTACTGGGACAGAAAAAGAGGCGGACTAAAGCCTTGGATGACCAAGCCTTGAGTCGGTAGTGGGGGAGTATTCATGGGAGATGTTTTCTATGAAAAATTTTTAAATTGCAGCATGCGCTAGAACTGGCTGCCCCAAACTCCGCAAAATATCACGCACCATCTGCGCCCGGGCCTTGGCTTCGGGAAGTTCGCGCTCGATGCGCAGCTTTTCGTTGCCTGCGAGTTTGATATGTTTGTTTTTTTGGATCAACTCGATAATCTTCATCGGATCAATGGGCGGATCTTTCTTGAAAGTGATACTGATCACTCCGGGCGCAGCGTCCACTTTAAGAACGCCAAAGGGTTTGGCTAAAACGCGCAGTCGGTGTACGTCGATCAAGGTTTGGCCTTGGGCGGGAAGCTTTCCAAAGCGATCCACAATTTCTTCTAGCAGCGCGTCGATTTGATCGGCGTTGTGTGCGGTGGCCAATTTTTTGTAAAAGCTCAAACGCAAATGCACATCGCCACAATAGTCATCCGGTAAAAGCGCGGGGGCGTGCAGGTTGATTTCAGTCGTAACGTTCAATGGGCTGAGCAAATCTGGTTCAATTCCCGCTTTAAGGCAGCGCACCGCTTCACTGAGCATTTCGTTGTAAAGCTGAAAGCCTACTTCCAACATGTTTCCACTTTGACTTTCTCCCAAAACTTCTCCGGCCCCGCGGATCTCCAGATCGTGCATCGCCAAATAAAACCCGGAGCCGAGCTCTTCCATCTGTTGAATCGCATCCAAGCGTTGGCTGGCTTGTTTGGTCAGGCCTTCTAAATCAGGAACCATGAGGTAGGCATAGGCTTGGTGGTGGCTACGGCCGACGCGCCCGCGCAATTGGTGCAACTGGGCCAGTCCAAATTTATCAGCGCGGCTCATGACGATGGTATTGGCGGTAGGCACATCGATACCCGTTTCGATGATGGTGGAACACAACAACAGGTTGTAGCGTTGGGCTACGAAGTCACGCATCACTGATTCGAGCTGGCGCTCGGGCATTTGCCCATGGGCGACCGCAATGCGGGCCTCGGGCAGGAGTTCTTCGAGTTTGGCGCGTCGGTTCTCAATGGTCTCAACTTCGTTGTGCAAAAAGTAAACCTGTCCGCCGCGCTTGAGTTCGCGCAGTACGGCTTCTCTGATAACGCCCGCGCCCTCGGTTCGAACAAAGGTTTTAATGGCCAAACGGCGCTGCGGCGCGGTGGCGATGACGCTTAAATCACGCAATCCTTCCAAAGCCATTCCTAGGGTTCGGGGGATCGGAGTCGCAGTCAGTGTGAGCACATCGACCTCGGCCCGCATGGATTTCATCGCTTCTTTGTGACGAACCCCGAAACGGTGTTCTTCGTCAATGATCAACAGTCCTAAATCATGAAAACGGGTGTCTTTGCTGAGTAATTTATGGGTTCCCACCACGATATCGATGGTTCCATCGGCAATGCCTTTAAGCGAAGCGGTGACTTCCTTTGCTGAGCGAAAACGGCTGATTTCTGCCACTTTGACAGGCCACTTGCTAAAGCGGTCTACCAGGGTTTGGTAGTGTTGTTCAGCCAAGAGCGTTGTGGGCGCCAACAGCGCGACTTGTTTGCCGCCAGTGATAGCGACAAAGGCGGCCCGCAGCGCCACTTCGGTTTGACCAAAACCCACGTCGCCACAAATCAGTCGGTCCATCGGCCGGGGGCTGATCATGTCTTGAATCACCGCGTGGATGGCAGCGCGTTGATCCGCGGTTTCTTCAAAACCAAAGTCGTTGGCAAAGGTTTCGTAGTCTTGGGCGCTGTAGCGAAACGCATGGCCTTCTCGTACAGCGCGTCGGGCGTAGATGTTCAAAAGCTCAGCGGCTGCGTCTCGAACTTGTTCGGCCGCGCGGCGTTTGGCTTTTTCCCATTGGCCGCTGCCTAAGCGGTGAAGCGGCGCTTCATCCGCGCTGACTCCGGTGTAACGGCTTATCAACTGGAGTTGGCTGACGGGAACATACAGCGTGGCTTTGTCGGCGTATTCGAGGTGTAAAAACTCTTGTAGCTCTGGCTCACCCGCAAGATTGAGTTGACCCAGGTCGAGATGAACGAGGCCGGTGTAGCGCCCGATGCCGTGAGCGGAGTGAACGACAGGGTCACCAAGTTTGAGCTCGCTGAGGTCTTTGATGAGTGCCTCAACATCGCTGACCTGTTCTTGTTTTTTTCGTCTCCGCGTAGTCGGGCCTGCGGCGAAGAGTTCGGTCTCTGTGACAAGGTCAATGCCTTGGGCTACCCATCCAAAGCCCACATTGAGCGCAGCGGTGGCAATGCCGACCTTTTCATCGCTGTCTAAAAATTCAGCCAAGGTATCAAAAACAGGTGGGGTCAGTCCGCTGGCATGTAAAAAGTCAAGCAGACTGCTTTGTCGTCCCGTGCTTTCGGCCAAGATTAACACCCGATGCTTGGTGCTTTGAATATGGGCTTTGAGTTGAAGCAAGGGGTCGGGCGCACCGCGCACCGCCGCGACCATGGGCATGGGTTCAAACTCGGCGAAAGCATTTGACGCGTCAGGCTCAGACGGGGGGCGTAGGGCGAGTTGGGCGTAATCTTTGGCACGGGTGTGGAATTGCTCAATGCCTAAAAACAAGCTCTCTGGGGGAAGCACCGGACGCTCTGGATCGCCTTGCACTAAGCGATAGCGGTCTTTGGTGTCTTGCCAAAAGCGTTGAAAAGCCGGTTCTAAATCGCCATGCAAAACCACCGTGGCGTGTTCACCCAGGTAATCAAAAACCGTAGCTGTTTCATCAAAAAACAAAGGCAGGTAGTACTCAATGCCTGCGGTAGCGACGCCTGCGCCCATGTCTTTGTAAATGCGGCTTTTGGTCGGGTCGCCTTCCAACAACTCGCGCCATCGGCTGCGAAACTTGGCACGCGCGGCCTCATCCATCGGAAATTCTCGCCCAGGCAACAAACGCACATCAGGAACAGGATAGAGGCTGCGCTGGCTATCGGGGTCAAAGGTGCGGATGCTGTCAATTTCGTCGTCAAATAAATCCACCCGAAACGGGACTAAGGAGCCCATAGGAAAAAGATCAATAAGTCCGCCGCGCACCGCATATTCACCCGGGCTGACAACTTGGCTGACATGGCTGTAACCTGCCAGCGTGAGTTGGGCTTTGAGCCTTGCTTCATCGAGTTTTTGTTTGACCTTGAACTCAAAGGTATAGCCCGCTAAAAAGGAGGGCGGCGCCAAGCGGTACAAAGCAGTAGTCGCTGGGATCAAAATGACATCTGCGCCTTGGTCTTTGTCGCGTTGGCTGATTCGCCAAAGCGTTGCCAAGCGTTCGCTGATTAAGTCTTGGTGGGGTGAAAAAGTATCGTAGGGCAGGGTCTCCCAATCGGGGAACAAGGCATAACGCAACGAAGGTGCAAAGAATCCCATTTCGTCAATGAGCCTCTGGGCGTCACTGGCGTCTGCGGTCACGATCGCTGTGATTCGGCCTGCTGCTTTATCGCGCTGGGCTAACTGCGCTAGCAGAACCGCATCTGCCGAACCCGCAGGACGGGGCAGGGTGAAACGTTTACCAACTGAAAGCGATGGGACAGCGAAGGAAGCAAGGGTCATGGAGCAGTACAAATACAAAAACCCCCGTGAGCCCCAAGAGGGGGTGTCGGAGGGTTATAAACCGGTAACGAAGCTGATTTTAGAATGGTCCTCACCTTATGAACCCAAACACGCCCAAATCACCTTCCTTTAACGCCCCTCAGGGTCCTAGCGCTTCAACCCGTTTATTCGCTTTGGTTCCTTGCGCTGGCTCCGGAGCACGGGCTGAAACGGCCCAGCCCAAACAGTACCAATTGGTTTTGGGAGAACCGATGGTGGTGCACACCCTTCGCGCGTTGTCTGCGGTTGAGCGGCTTGCGGGCGGAATATTGGTGGTGGCACCTGACGACACGTTTGATTGGCCTTCGACCGCAGAGTGGCCAATACATTGGAGTCGTCAAGCCTGCGGCGGCGAAACCCGAGCGCACAGCGTGTACAACGGCTTACTTGCCCTTCGCGCTCAGAGGGCTGAAGATACAGACTGGGTTTTGGTGCATGACGCAGCGCGCTGTCTGGTGACGCCGCAAGTGGTGAATACGCTGATCGATGCCTGCGAAGGTGATTCGGTCGGCGGGCTTTTGGCATTGCCTTTGCCTGACACTTTAAAGTTAGAGTCAAGCGGTCGGGTTGAATCAACGGTAGCGCGTGAAGGTAAATGGCTGGCGCAGACGCCGCAAATGTTTCGCGTAGGCGCTTTGCTCAAAGCTTTACAGAGCCAAATAGCAAGCGATTTTCAAGGGGTCACCGACGAAGCCAGTGCGATGGAAATGGCGGGTCACCATCCGCTTTTAGTCAAGGGCAACGCGATGAATTTCAAAGTCACTTACCGCCAAGATTTTGAATTGGCAGAGGCTGTTTTGAAAAGCCGCCACACCGGCGAAGGTTTAAATACGCAAGGAATTAAAAAATGACTATCCGTATTGGCGAAGGCTGGGACATTCACGCCCTAGTCGAAGGTCGCAAGCTGATTTTGGGCGGGGTAGAGATTCCTTTTTCTAAAGGCTTGCTAGGTCACTCCGACGCTGATGCTTTGTTACACGCAATCTCTGACGCGTTGCTAGGCGCAGCAGCCATGGGCGATATCGGAACGCATTTCCCAGACACCGACGCTCAATGGAGGGGTGCTAATTCCGCCCTATTACTTAGTGAAATTGCCAAACGCATTCGCGCGAAAGGCTTCGAAATTGGCAATGTGGATAGCACTATCATCGCCCAAGCGCCCAAGCTCGCGCCCTATATTTCGGCCATGCGAGAAAGCATTGCGCATGCGCTCTCGGTACCATTGAACCAAGTGAATGTCAAAGCCAAAACGGCTGAAAAATTAGGGCCGGTTGGCGAAGGCTTGGCTATGGAAGCCCGCGCTGTTGTATTGTTGACTTTGAATTAAATAAGGAAATTGCATGTTTGGTATTACTCCCTCTTCTCGGTTGCGTCCCTCACCGTTTTTTGCAGCAACGCAAGCCGAAGGCGTTTGCGCCTTTACCAGTTACAACAACATGCTCATGCCCACCAGTTTTGGGCATCCTGAGGAAGAGTATTGGCGCATCATTAACGGCGTTTCGCAGTGGGACGTCGCAGTAGAGCGCCAGGTCCAATTGCTCGGGCCAGACGCAGGGCGGTTGGCGCAAATTCTTTGTGCCAGAGATTTGTCGAAATGCCAAGTTGGCCAAGGAAAGTATGTGCCTCTTTGTAATCACGACGGTATTTTGATTAACGACCCGATTCTCTTAAAGCTCAACGACGACCGCTACTGGCTCTCCATTGCAGATTCCAATATTTGGTTTTGGGCTCGCGCTATTGCGGCTGAGCGGGGTTTGAAGGTGGAGGTAAGTGAGCCGGATGTTTCCCCATTGGCGGTACAAGGGCCGAAGGCGGAAGATGTGATCGCTTCTATGTTTGGCGATTGGGTTCGCGCGCTGAAGTATTTTTGGTTTCGTGAAACCAGTGTTGATGGAATCCCCTTGGTGTTAGCGCGATCGGGTTGGTCTAAACAAGGAGGCTTTGAGCTTTATCTCATGGACGGCTCTAAAGCGACTGCACTTTGGGATAAGGTGCGTGAAGCCGGAAAACCTTGGGGCATCGGGCCCGGCGCACCGAACGCCTGTGAGCGGATTGAAAGCGGCCTGATCTCCTACGGCGGAGACACCGACGGGACGACCAACCCGTTTGAAGTGCGCTTAGGCAAATACATTGACCTTGATGTTGCCGATGACGTAGTTGGTATTGCAGCGCTTCGGCGTATTCACGGCGAAGGCGTTAAACGCCAACAATTGGGTGTGCAGCTCGATAACACCACGCCCACCGAATTAGGCTTTCATTGGCACGGAATTTACAAAGGCGACCAGCGTGTGGGCGATCTCACCAATTGCGTTTGGTCTTACCGCCTGAAACAAAACATCGGATTTGGTCTTGTGGCATCAGCCTGCGCCCCAGGTGACCGGGTCATTGTTCAAAAAGACGGCCAAGCGATTGGCGCAACCCTTAAAGCGCTTCCCTTTATTTAAGTTATTGCGCGGCCCAGCCGCCGTCCATATTCCAAGCCACTCCGCGGACGTTGTTGGCCGCACTGGAACACAGGAACACCGCCAGTGCGCCGAGTTCCTCGGGGGTGGTGAATTGCAGGGACGGTTCTTTTTCACCGAGCAGGAGTTTGGTGGCCTCGGCGTTAGAGACGCCTAAGGCTGCGGCCTTGGCATCGACTTGTTTTTGAACCAAGGGGGTTAACACCCACCCCGGACAAATCGCATTGCAGGTA
>SXSX01000189.1 GCA_005793295.1 Burkholderiales bacterium
GTGTGTTGGTTGCCTTGGATTACGCGTGATGGCGCGAGCGTAGGTCTGGTGGCTGGTGCATTTGCTGTATTGATCACAGAGCCTTTGGGAGGAACGATCTGTCGTCTTCTAGGGTTTGAGCTGCCTTGGGGACGTTGGCCTTGGACCATTCATTCTGCGGGCTGGGGGATTATGGTCAACATCGTTTTTTGCGTAGTGGTCTCTTGGATTTCTAACTACAAAGTTGAGCTAGCACAGCGTCAGAAGTACCACCGAATTTTTACAGAAACGGCTGCCATGCCGAAAAATCAGCGGTTCCTGCGTCCGGTAGCCTGGTCCTTCACCCTTATTTGGTTTTTCTTCGCCGTAGGTCCAGGTGCTGTATTGGGAAATGATTTGTTTGGTGCGCCTAATGCTGGCCTTGCCGAGTGGATCGGAGGTATTCCATCGCTTTGGTTGTGGCAGTTGGTTTGGTGGGCGCTTGGCGTTATGGTTTTGTGGTTGTTGGCTTATCCCATGCGAATGGCAAGTCGACCTAGTTTCGAGCAAATGGAGGTCATCGTGCATGAATCACCAGGCTAAGTTCTTCTAACAGCAATGCGTGCTGTATTTTTATCTATGTACCTGTTTAATTCCAATATGAAGGAGCCCTTATGGCCACTGATCTGAAAAGCTGGGCAGTTAAGTTTAAGAATCTGTCCGATAGCGACAAGGCGCTTTCCGCAATGGCTCGCTACTACACCTGCACTTATATGTGGGACATGGGCGAGGCCAAGGTCATCATCGAAATGCTTGATGGCAAAGTTAGGAATATCAATATTGATCCAGCTCCGCTCGATGCCTATGACTTTGCACTGCGTGCAAGTGCTCAGACTTGGCGAGAATTTGCCCGTCCTGTGCCTAGACCAATGTTTCACGGTATTTGGGCCGCTAGTTTTCGCCACGACCTGACTATGGAGGGAAACATCTTAGTCATGATGCAAAACCTGCGTAATTTCACCCTGCAATTTGAAATGCTGCGCAAATGCGGCGTTCCGGTTTAAGCATCTATCAAAAATTAATTTTTATTGCGAAGGATATACCCATGGCACGCCATTCACCTGTTACAGGCCGCTACGTTACGATTGACGTTGACGGCATGGAGTACAAAGTTTTCTACCTTCAAAATGGTACCGGACAACCATTAATTTGCCAACATACCGCAGGATGCCATAACCACCAGTGGCGAGGATTGTTGGAGGACGAGGAAATTACAAAAAACTATAACGTGATTGCGTACGATTTGCCGCGTCATGGAAAGTCCGATCCGCCCCACAATTCCAGATGGTGGGAGTCCGAATACAAACTCACTGCTGACCATTACGTTAATTTCATTCTCAAACTTTGTGATGCGCTGGAACTTCGGGATCCAATATTTATGGGTTCTTCTTTCGGTGGAAATGTGGCATTGCAACTGGCTTTGCGCCATCCAGACCGCTTCAAAGCGGTCATTCCTGTCGAGGCGAGTGACTATGCGCCCGGATTCTTTCTCGACTGGTGGCGTCACCCGCATTCCAATGCAGCACAAGTCTGTGCCAGTGGAACTTGGGATTTGATGGCACCCCAGTCGCCAGAAATGGATCGATGGTTGACTTGGTTTTATTACAGTCAAGGTTCGGAATCCTTCAAAGGCGATTTGTACTTTTATTCGGTAGACCATGACTTACGTGAGGAGCTAGAGCGAATTGATGGTCGCAAATGTCCAGTAATCATGATGACGGGAACTTATGACTACCTCACTACGCCTGAAATGACTGAGAACACTGCGCGGCGAATCAAGGGTGGCGTCTATATCGAGATGGAGGATATCGGACATTTCCCAATGAGTGAAAACTATCCTGTTTTTAAAATATACCTAAAGGAAGCTCTGCGCATCATCCACGAGCGTAAGGGCTAATAGGTTATGCGTCCAAGTCGTCTCTATAAACTGGCCAATCCTCCCTTTGTGATTCACAAAGTGGAATGTGAATGGGCTGAGTTGCCCCCACCGCTGGACCTAGCGGTTGGGACTCCTTTTGATCGGGACGATTTGCTGGCCTATGCTCAAGCGCTGCGCCCGGCCTATGACCGACTCGGCCGCGTGATTGGACAATTAGCTGGGCTCTTCATTCTCGCTCGCTTGGGCAGTCGATTAGAGGCGGATTGGCCAACTGTCGAGCTTGTAAGGGATCAGGCGCGTCTTACCGCAACCGAGTTGCATGCGATAAAGCCGCCTAGCCTAGCATCCCAACACCACGAAGCATTGCTTGTTGCGATGAGACAAACGGCAGAGGTAGTGGATGCTTTTGGAAAACGACTTCCTCGGAGTGAGGGTCTGGGTGAGCAACTGGATCGCTGGACGAGGCAACTACAGGTAGTAGGCCACACATTGAGTGGATGCGCCGTAGAAGCACTCGGACTCATGCCATTGGACTTCAGCCAAGCTTGTTGCAACTGCGGCAACGCTGCCTCTTAATTTTTTCAGGACTTTTCATGTCGCAATACTCCATATGGGTTTTGGAATACGCTTACGTTAGTCAGTGCGCAGTGAGCAGTGTGATCTATGGCGCTCATAACCAAGGTATCCGTAAACTGCCTTACTGTTATGTATTGATCAAAAGCAATGACCATATCGCTATGGTGGATGTAGGTTACAACGACAAGGAATACGGACGCTATATTTCAGACAAATTTTTGGTTGAAAATTGGCATTCTCCAGCCGACGTTCTGGCTCCATGCGGTATTCGTCCTGAAGATGTGGATAGTATTTTCATAACGCATGCTCACTTTGATCATATGGGAAATACAGATGCTTTTCCCAACGCAACGTTTTATATCCAAGAACGCGAACTCAGCAAGTGGCTTTGGGCGATGTCCTTACCCGATCGATTGCGCTACATGATGGTAGCAACCGATCCTTCAGATATCTTGCGCGCTGCCGATCTTGCCCGCCAAGGGCGGTTGCGTCTTGTGCAAGGTGACATGGAAAACGCAATCCCTGGGATTGATTTGCACAGTGCTCCAGATACGCATACTTACGGTTGTCAATGGGTTCACGTTCGTAATGATTTGCAAGCTCCATCGCGAGACGGCTGGGTGCTGGCGGGGGATCTGATTTACGTCTATGAAAACCTAGAAGGAGCGGGCACTGACAAAATGTATCTTCCTGTTGGTTTAGCCCTTGGAAGTATTACGAACTTGGTTATGACTACGGAGGAAATAATGAAATCTGTGGATTATGAAATCAAAAGAGTGATTCCTGTACACGAGGAGCGCCTGAAAGAGGTTTTCCCCTCCCGTGTTTTGCCAAATGGTTTGCGAATCAGTGAAATTTGTCTGGCTAGTGGCCAGAAGTCTTTGGTTGCCTAATTGACCCAACCAACAGTAAGAGAAACTCAATGGCGCTTATAAATTACATCACGCAAATCAATTTGGACTTCGGTGCCATCGCACTTTTGCGAGGTGAATGCGAACGGGTGGGAATTCGTAAACCGCTCATAGTGACTGATGCTGGCGTCCGTGCAGCTGGGGTTTTAGACAAAGCTCTTTTTGCGTTGGGCGATGTGCCTCACGCCGTTTTTGATCAGACACCATCTAACCCAACTGAGGCAGCAGTTCGCGCCGCTGCAGAATTTTTGCTGGCGAATGGTTGCGACGGTCTGATCGGTGTTGGGGGTGGTTCGAGTCTGGATTTGGCAAAAGGTGTTTGTATCGCTGCAACCCACCCTGGGCCGCTCAAGACCTACGCCACTATCGAAGGAGGAAGCCCTAAAATCACCGACCGTGTGTTGCCACTTATCGCAGTGCCGACAACGGCAGGAACGGGTAGCGAAGTGGCACGCGGAGCCATCGTTATCCTTGATGATGGACGAAAAGTGGGTTTCCACAGTTGGTTTTTGGTCCCAAAGTCTGCTATTTGTGACCCTGAACTTACTTTTGGTCTCCCATCACTTCTGACTGCCGCAACTGGAATGGATGCCATTGCGCACTGTATGGAAACCTTTATGGCGCCTGCGGTTAACCCTCCTGCCGACGGGATTGGCCTCGATGGCTTAGCACGCGGCTGGGAGCATATTGCTCGTGCTACTGAAAACGGTAGTGACCGGATGGCACGCTGGAACATGATGAGCGCAAGCATGCAAGGTGCGATGGCTTTTCAAAAAGGTCTTGGATGTGTCCACAGTTTGAGTCACAGCCTTGGTGGTGTGAATCCGCGCTTGCACCATGGAACGCTCAATGCATTGTTCATGGGTGCAGTTGTAAGCTTTAACGCCAGCGCTGCTACGATTCAAAATGAGAAGCGACTGCAGCGCATGGCTGATGCCATGGGCATAGGACGCTGTGATGCCAAAGGAACTGAAATCAATGATGCCATTCGTGAGATGAATGCTCGTCTTGGCCTGCCAAACGGCTTAGCCGCTTTGGGTGTAACCGAGGATTTGTTTGAACGCGTCATTGACGGAGCCATGGCAGACCATTGCCACAAGACCAATCCGCGAATCGCGAGTAGGCAGGATTACCGGGAAATTTTATTGGCTTCGATGTAAGTCTAAATATTAACTAAGCAGACTAATTTTTCTAAGCTTTAGGCTTTTTAGCTGCTGATTTTTGCTTTAGCTTTGCCGACCCAGCAGCAAATATTCCATCAGCGCTTTTTGGACATGCATGCGGTTTTCTGCTTCGTCCCAGACCACACTTTTCGGGCCATCGATGACTTCGGCTTCAACCTCTTCTCCGCGATGCGCAGGAAGGCAGTGCATAAACAGCGCATCAGGCGCTGCCGCCGCCATCATGTTGCGGTCAACGCACCATGATGCAAACGCGGTGCGGCGGGTTTCGTTTTCTGCTTCAAAGCCCATGCTGGTCCACACATCGGTGGTGACCAAATCTGCGCCTGCGCAGGCTTGCAGGGGGTCGGCAAACGTTTTGTAGCTTCCGGTGGCCATCGATGGCGCAGCGGCGGCCGTGACTTCATTCACCTCGTAGCCACTGGGCGTGCTGACGTGCAGATGAAACCCCAACAAAGCGGCGGCTTGCAGCCAAGTGTTGGCCATATTGTTTCCATCACCCACCCAAGCGACGGTTTTTCCTTGGATCGAGCCGCGGTGCTCAATGAAGGTAAAGATATCAGCCAAAATTTGGCAGGGGTGAAATTCGTTAGTCAGGCCATTGATTACTGGAACCCGGGAGACCGCCGCAAAACGCTCGATTTTGGTTTGCTCAAATGTGCGAATCATGACGATGTCGGTCATGCGGCTGATGACTTTGGCGCTGTCTTCAATCGGCTCGGCGCGACCCAACTGGCTGTCTCCTGTCGTGAGGTGAACCACGCTGCCACCGAGTTGGTACATGCCTGCTTCAAAACTCACGCGGGTGCGGGTCGAGGCCTTCTCGAAAATCATGGCCAAGGTGCGGTCGCGTAAGGTGTGGTGCTTCTCATACGCCGTGAATTTTTTCTTAATCAGCGCTGCCCGCGCGAATAAATAGGAGTACTCGTCTGCGCTCAGGTCTTTGAATTGTAAATAGTGTTTCATGGCGCAAGAAATTTTTGTATCAAGGGGCACAAAATCGCGATGATTTCATCGGCCTCAGCCGTTGTCAAAATTAGAGAAGGCACAAGGCGAACCACGTTGTCGGCCGTCACGCTAATGAGCAATCCGTTGTCGGCACACTGTTGTGTCAATGCGCTGCAAGGCTTCGACAACTCAATACCCAACATCAACCCTTGGCCGCGAATCTCTGTGACGCTGCCATTGGCAACTTCAGATTTCAAAGCCGCTTCTAAACCGGCTTTGAGGTGAGCGCCGACTTTTTCAGCGTTGGCTAAGAGGCCGTCACGTTCCATGATGCGAATGGTCTCTACGCCAGAGCGCATCGCAAGTGGGTTTCCCCCAAAGGTAGTTCCATGGTTGCCAGGCGCAAAAATATGGGCAGCTTTAGGCCCAGCGACCACCGCGCCTATCGGTACGCCCGAGCCCAAACCTTTGGCTAGCGGCATGACGTCTGGCAAGATACCTGCCCATTGGTGGGCAAACCATTTACCGGTGCGCCCCATGCCGCACTGCACCTCATCAATCATCAAGAGCCAGTCGTGCTCGTCACACAGTTTGCGGACATCGCGTAGGTAGTCCAAGTGCATGGGGTTGACGCCGCCTTCGCCTTGAATAGCTTCAAAAAAAACTGCGACCACATTCGGATTACCTTGTGTGGCTTTTTTAAGTGCGTCGATATTGTTGGCAGGCACCCGCACAAAACCCTCAACCAAAGGCCCAAACCCTTTTTGGACTTTCGGGTTGCCTGTCGCGCTCAGGGTGGCGATGCTGCGGCCGTGAAAGGCTTTCTCATAAACCACGACTTCGGGGCGCTCAATGCCTTTGTCGTGCCCAAATTTTCGCGCCAGTTTGAGCGCTGCTTCATTAGCTTCAAGCCCGGTTGAGCAAAAAAATACATTCGTGAGTCCGGAAAGCTCGACCAGCTTGGCCGCGAGCGTTTCTTGCAAGGTGACGTGGTAATAGTTCGAGGTATGAATGAGCTTGGTGAGTTGATCTTGCAAGGCAGCGACCAGGTCGGCGTGGTTGTGGCCCAAGGTGTTGACTGCAATACCGCCTAAAGCGTCGAGGTAGGACTTTCCGTTGACATCCCACACGCGGCAACCCTGGCCATGCGACATCGCAATGGGCAAACGTGCGTAGGTGTTCATCACATGGGGTGATGCAGCAGCGGGGGCGTTCATGGGCAAGATCTCCGTGGGGGTAAGCAATCCAGCACAGGCCGGACCGCGAGAATCGGTGATTTTAGGGCCAGTGGGTCGTTCCATGGCGACGGTCATCGGGTTGACCACTGAGCGAGTAAAATCGTGGTGCGCTGCAGCAAATAAATAGAGTCCTCTGCCGGCTTGCAGCGCCACCTCTTTTCTTCATGCCAACACCACCTTCCAAAGAAATTTACATCCTAGGGCTTACGCTTGCCGGGCGTGCTTTTCGCCCCAGCGATTGGGCGGAGCGTTTGGCCGGCGTGATGAGCCAGTTTCGACCTGGCGGCCCCCAGCCGGGAAGCCATTTGGGCTATTCCCCTTGGTGTGTTCCTAGTTCGGTGGGGGAAACCAAATGCGTCATCGTCCACCCCGATTTGCGTGACAGTGATGTGATGGCATGGGACTTTTGCATGAACTTTGCGCGTGATAACGGCTTACAAACCAGCGAAGGCCCACCGCCATGAAAAAAACCGTCTTGCGACGGCTTTTTAACTTTGCTGGTAGCGCACCCGTTTCAAACGGCAAATCCTGAAACAGGATTCGTGCGAGTTGCCTAACTGCTTAGGCGGCGAGTGCCAAGGTTTTCACCTTGGTGGCCAAACGGCTCTTATCGCGTGCTGCTTTGTTTTTGTGGAAAATGCCTTTGTCCGCAATGGTGTCCACCACGGCTTGCATTTTTCCAAACAGTTCAGCGGCTTTGGTCTTGTCGCCCGCGAGAACTGCTTTTTCAACGTTTTTCACCGCTGTGCGGTATTTGGAACGCAGAGAGGTGTTCGCTGCGTTAATTTTGACGTCCTGACGAACGCGCTTACGGCCCGACGCGAGGCGCGGGTTCTTTTTCTTAGGTTTTCCAGATGCCATGATTAAATTTCCTTGTGTCTGTGGATGTTGCCAGCAAAGCCCACCATTATAGCCGCCTTGCCCTGCTGCGGCTAAACTCCCGAACTGTGAGCCTCCTTAAATCCGCATCTACGGTGTCCCTATGGACCCTGGCCTCGCGCATCACTGGTTTGGTGCGTGAGTCTCTGATGGCCGCCATGTTTGGCGCCAGCGCCATGACAGACGCCTTTAACGTGGCGTTTCGGATTCCTAATTTGTTTCGCCGCTTATTCGCAGAGGGCGCGTTCAGCCAAGCGTTTGTCCCCGTGTTGGCCGCATCCAAAGCCCAAAACGGCGACGCCGCCACCAAAATCGTGATCGACAAGGTCGCAACCGTCCTGGCCTGGGCACTGGTGGTGACTTGTGTGGTCGGGGTTGCTGTGGCCCCTTTCATGGTTTGGGCCATGGCCAGCGGATTACAAAAAGAGCCCAAAGGGTATGACGCTGCGGTGTGGATGACGCGTTTTATGTTCCCCTACATCGGCTTTATGTCGATGGTGGCCTTGTCCTCCGGGGTACTCAATACCTACAAGCGGTTTGCGATTCCTGCCGCGACGCCTGTGTTGCTAAATATTTCTACCATCGCCGCTGCGTGGTGGCTTGCGCCGTGGTTTTCTCAATCCGCCATGGAGCCTATTTTTGCCATGGCCGTGGGCGTCATGGTTGGCGGCGTGTTGCAGCTCGGTTTACAAATTCCCGCCTTGCGCCGGTTGGGGCTTTTGCCGCGCATTGGATTGTCTTGGAGCGCCATTCGGACCGCTTGGGCTGACCCAGCGACTAAAAACATCACTCACCTCATGGCACCGGCTTTGCTTGGTGTGAGCGTGGCGCAAATTTCTTTGCTGATCAACACCCAAATTGCGTCGCACTTAGCCACTGGCAGCGTCAGCTGGCTGAGTTACGCCGATCGGTTGATGGAATTTCCCACGGCCATGTTGGGCGTTGCCTTGGGGGTGGTGCTGATGCCGCAGTTAGCCGCAGCCAACGCATCAGGAAATGCCAAAGACTATTCGGCCTTGCTTGATTGGGGCTTGCGAATCGTGGTGTTGTTGGCGGTTCCTTGCGCAGTTGCGCTGCTGCTGTTTTCGCAACCGCTGGTTGCCGTGCTCTTTCATTACAAAGCATTCACCGCGTTTGACGTCGCCCAAACCGCACTGGCCTTGCAAGGCTGGGGCGTGGGTCTGGTTGGTATCGTGGCTATCAAGGTTTTGGCGCCCGGCTATTACGCCCGCCAAGACATTAAAACGCCGGTGCGCATTGCGATTGCGGTTCTGGTGATAACGCAATTGCTTAATTGGGCGTTGGTACCTTTCTTTAAACATGCCGCTTTGTCCTTGTCGATTGGCTTGGGTGCGGTTATCAACGCTCTTTGGTTGTTGGTGGGCTTACGCATGCAAAAGAGCTATCTGCCAGAGCCGGGTTGGTTGCGATTTTTATTGCAAGTCATTCTGGGCGCGGTGGTCTTGGCTTTCTTTTTGGGCTGGGCCGCCCAAGCCTTTCAATGGCTCGACATGCCAGGACAACACTTACAGCGTATCGGTGGGGTTGCAGCGGTAATTCTTGGGGCTGGTGCTTTATACCTTGGTACGGTAAGCCTTTTGGGTTTGAACTTGCGACAGTTTTTAAGGCGCTGAGGTAGGATTCATTTTGTATGCAACTGTCGTTTGACCCACCGTCCCCCCTTGAATACTTTGCGACCTTGGTCCAAAGCGATGACAACTTTCCGTTGCTCGAGGCGGCGGTTTCTATTGGCCATATCCAAGCGCCTGAGATGGATGTGCAAGGCGTCTTATCTGAGGTAGACGGCTGGTTGGTTCGACTGCGGCGACGCGTGGCCAGTGACGCAGCGCCCTTGGCGCGTTTAATGGCGCTGAATCAGTTTTTTTACAAAGACTTAGGTTTCGGTGGCAACCTTAACGACTACTACGCCACGGGCAATAGTTACATACACTCTATTGTAGAGACCCGCCGCGGAATTCCCATCTCCATGGCGGTGGTGTGGCTCGAGTTGGCGCAAGGCATTGGCTTAAACGCAACGGGAGTGAGTTTCCCGGGCCACTTTTTGATCAAAATCAGCCTGCCGATGGGGCAAGCGGTGATTGATCCGCTATCCGGCCAGTCCTTCAGTGGTGAAAAGTTATCCGAGATGTTGGAGCCTTATCGCTTAACCCAAGACTTCGAAGTCCCTTTGGGCTTGTATTTACAAGCCGCACCCGCGCGGGATGTTCTTGCCCGCATGCTGCGTAACCTCAAAGAGATTTTCAAAAGCCAAAAGCAATGGACGCATTGGCTTGAGGTGCAAGAGCGATTGATTGTTTTGATGCCCGAGGCCTGGACTGAATACCGCGACCGGGGCTTGGCCCACGCGGCTTTAGGCAACCATAGCCAGGCTTTGGCCGACTTAGAACACTATCTCGCGCACGTTCAAGACGTGGTGGATGTCGATGCGATTGCGCGGCAAGTCGAGATGCTGCGCACTGAACTGGGTCGGCGGACTGAGTCTAATTAACAGTCACCTAGCCAACTTAAATGCCTGTATGTATCTGATGGTTACAACCAAAAATACAAGCGTGTGAATTTCTTTTGCAATCAGCTCTGCCAGCCCCTCCTTAAAACGGTTAGCTTCCATATTCAGAAATAAAACTCCGGCGCTTGATGGCCGACGTCGCGTTGCGCCACACCGCGTTATTTACTGTCCAGCCAGAATCTTCTGCGCCAGGCGGATTACTGGCAGATCCACCATTTTCCCGTCCAAGCTAAACGCGGCTCCAAGATGTGCTTCTGCACCGGTCAGTACGCGCTGCGCCCAGTCGCGTTCCGCCTTGGTGTGGCTCAGCATCTGATTGACCACTGCCACCTGTGCCGGGTGAATGCACAGCTTAGCGCCAAACCCAAAGGCCCGGGCGCGCTGTGTATCTAAAGCCAGACGGCGCTTGCTGCTGCGGTTAGTACTATGACGCTGTAACCCGATTATTTCTGCCTAGACACGTATTTTCAATTCACCTTCTCGAGGAATTCGCGTGTTCGCGCATGTTGAGGCGCACCAAAAATTTGTTCGGGCGAACCGTGTTCAAC
>SXSX01000190.1 GCA_005793295.1 Burkholderiales bacterium
ACCCGTGTAACTAAGCTGGTTATCTAAGCCCGCCCGGTTAACTGGTAAACCCACAGGCCCAGTAACTCGTGCAGTACCAACTGCCATTTGGCTGCGCCATCGGGCAGTGAGTAGTCAGTCCAAGGCGTAGTGCGGCCGGTTCGAAAATCAACGGGGTAAGCCGTCACGTTCCAACCTGCTTTTTCGAACGTGGCCATGGCCCGTGGCATGTGCCACGCCGAGGTCACCAACAGCCAAGGTTTTTTGATATCCACTCCCTCAATTGCTGCACTCAATATGGCGTTTTCAAACGTGTTGCGTGAGCGATCCTCCAAAATCAGCCGCGCAGGTGCCAAGCCCATGGCGTGGTAAAAAATTTCAGCGCGTTGGGCCTCGGTTAAGCCTTTCGCCAAAAGCTCGCCTTCGCCCCCCGTAAACAATAAACGCAAATGGGGATGCTGTTGCATCAAGGGCAGCGGCGCGACCATGCGCTCCGCGGCTTCGTTGAGCGCGGGCTGCGAACGGCCCTCCCAAACCGACGTACTTTCTAATGCGCCGCCCAAAACAACCATGCCAGCAAAATTTTTCAGATCGGGAGTGGTTGCTTGCGAAGGGTACGTATCTTCAAGTTTACGAATCAAGGCATCTGGCAAAGTCTCCCAACCCTGTAAAACCAAAACAAACAAAGCCAAACCCACCAAACTGAACCCCCATAAACTTTTCGGGTTAGATTGGTTTTCGCGTTGGACTTGGAGGGGAACATGCAAACCAGAGCGCAAAAGCAGCAAGCCAGCGATGAGAAGCAAACCCACCCATGCCAAAGGCTGGGTCACAAAAAGCAAAAGCTTGGAGATCACAAACATCGGGCTAACGGGCTCGGTCTAGGCACGCGCACTGTCACGCTCATTCACCCGATCGCGCCAGGCTTGCAGTGCATGCAAACCCTCTTGGGCGGGTGAAAATTTCAGCAAACCCCGCGCGAACTCGAGGGTGCAAAACGCGGTGATATCGGCAATGGTGAAACGTGGTCCCGCCATCCAGGTTTGGATTTGCAAAATGCGGTCAAACACTTTGGCGTTTTCTTTTAACTTCTCATACTGAGATTGACCAAACGCAGGAAATTGCGGGCTCTCTAGAGCAGCCAAACCGAGGTGGGTATGCCGAATTGCATTGGCTGCGCCGAGCAACAAGGTCCACTCAGCGCGGCGGTCTGCCATTTCGATAAACGCTTTGTCTTCGAAGTCATGTCCCATCAAGTTGGGCTCGGGGTAAAGGCCTTCGAGGTAGGTACAAATCGCCCGCGTTTCAGTCAGAACCCGACCATCATCGAGTTCAAGCGCAGGAACTTTGGCTTGCGGACTTTTGGCTAAAAACGCAGCGCCGCGGTGTTCGCCTTGGTTTAAGTCCACGTTAACCAAGTTGATATCTGTGATGTTTTTTTCAGCCATGAACATTTGCACGCGCCGCGGGTTGGGTGCACGGGGAGCGATATACAGTTGCATGGCGAATATTCCTTACTGATGCTGGCGCTTAAGTTTTATTGGACTGTCCCATTTCCACCATAGTTCGGGCTTTCTCTACAAATTCTTTGGTTTTCGCTTCATCGCCTTTGGCGAGATCCCGAGCCGACGGCGGCATCATCAAGCCCTGTTGAACCGCAGGGCGGGCGCGAATGGTTTCGACCCAGCGCGAGAGGTGCGGCAGATCATCGATCTCTACACCCGACCATTTGTGCGTTCTGACCCACGCCCAGTTGGCAATATCGGCAATCGAGTAATCGTCGGCTAAAAATTCGTTGTGCGCAAGATGGGTGTCCATGACCCGAAACAAGCGTTTGCTCTCGCCTTGGTAGCGGTCAATCGCAGCTTGAATTTTTTCTGGAAAGTAGCGAAAGAAAATATTCGCTTGGCCCATCATGGGGCCTACCCCACCCATTTGAAACATCAGCCACTGCAATACGCGTGAACGCGCTTTGAACTCGGTGGGAAGCAAGCGCCCCGTCTTTTCTGCCAAATAAATAAGACAAGCGCCCGACTCAAAAACGGCAAAGTCGCCCTCGCTGCGGTCCACGATGGCAGGAATGCGACCGTTGGGATTGATAGCTAAAAACGTTGTCGTTTTTTGCTCGTTCTTGCTCAGGTCTAAGGTTTTGAGCGTGTAGGGGAGAGCAAGCTCTTCTAAAGCAATCGAGACTTTGTGGCCGTTAGGCGTGGCAGCGGTGTAGAGGTCAATCATAAGGATCCAAAGGTTAAGAGTCTGGCTTCTTCTAATAGGGTTCGGGTACGCAGGGCTTCGTTGCGGGCGGCTTGGGCAAAGTCTGCGCCGCTGGAGGCGTAGAGTACCGCTCGCGAAGAGTTGACGATCACGGGGCCCGTTGTCGAATTCATTGAGTCCTTCGCATGGCGCCATCCCGCTTTGACGGTAGCCGCCGCATCGCCGCCTTGGGCGCCCACGCCAGGAATGAGTAAAGGCAGCGTTGGTGCCACCGCTCGCACCCGCTCAATCTCAGACGGGTAGGTTGCGCCTACCACCAAGCCGAGTTGGCCGTTTTGATTCCATGGCCCTTGGGCTAAAGCCGCAATATGCTCAAATAGCGTAGGCTGTCCCGGCACAGTGAGCAGGCGTTGGTTTTGAAAATCGTCCCCGCCGGGGTTGGAGGTGCGGCACAGTAAAAACGCCCCTTTGCCATGGTACTTTAAATACGGTTGTACCGAGTCCCAGCCCATAAAGGGCGAGAGGGTCACCGCGTCTGCGCCGTAGCGCTCGAACGCTTCTTTGGCGTATTGCTCGGCGGTGCTTCCAATATCGCCGCGCTTGGCATCCAAAATAATCGGAACGTGGGGCGCAGTAGCCCGCATATGGGCCATCAAGCGTTCGAGTTGGTCTTCTGCACGGTGGGCGGCGAAGTAGGCAATTTGGGGTTTGAATGCGCTGACTAAATCTGCGGTCGCCTCCACAATGGCGGCGCAAAAATCATAAATTTTGCTGGCATCACCGCGATACGCAGCAGGAAACTTGGCCGGTTCGGGGTCAAGTCCTACGCACAAGAGAGAGCCGTTTTGGCGCTCGGCAGTTTGCAGCTGGTCAAGAAATGTCATGCCCGCATTGTAGGCAGAGCGCGTCAGGCCAAGGCCTTATTGAAACGGCGCTTTAGAGTACTTGGCGCAGACGCCTTTGATCATGTGGCGTCTTGTTCCGTCGCGAAAGGTCAAGGTTTGAACGAACGCGCCATCGTTTAAGTCAATGGTGAACTCTTCTTGGGTAATCATCTGGCCAAAGCGTTCAAACATGGCCGGGCGGCTGACAAAAGCTTTGCTACCTTCCATGCGCATCGCACCTTTGCGCGACTCGGAAATCGAATACTCGCCTTGGTACCAGCCTGACTTGCCTTCAGGCTCTAAACCAGCGATCAGCATGTCGTTGTACACCTTGGGCTCCGAATTAAGCGTGTCTTTGGGTGTGGAGATGGTGACTTCGCAAATAAAGTCACCCCCTTTTTTACCCAACGAGGAGCCTTTTGCATCTAACTCTGCATCGCGCGAGCCAACCGGTGAGCTTGAAATATGAATCCAGTTCATCGCAACAGCCGCCCATCCTATGCCTACGACCAACACGAGCGTCACCATCGCACTGATCAAAATGGCATTGAGCGAAGATTGTTTTTTCATGGCGTACTTAGTTGGTCACAATTTCTCGGCCGTTTTGAGCTTGAACCGGACGTGCATTGAGTTTAAAGGGAAACTCTGCAATCTGTTCCTTGGCCACATTGACGGTAGACTTCAGAATAAAGAAGCGAACGCCTTCGGTACACGGCGGAGTTGTTAAAGAACCTTCGTAGCTAAAGAAATCAAATTCTTTGGGTAGCAAATTACCAGGGTTAAATTTAACGCCTTCCACTTCAACTTCTGGCCCCTCTGATTTAGGCATATTGGCCCACAGCGTTTTGATGCCCGGGTTTTCATTGCCCTCTTTGAGTAAGACGCCTAAGACGGCGAGTTTGCCCTCTGCGTTTTTGTGAACAAAGTGAATCACCATCGCCAAAGGTTTGCCATCAATTTTTTCTTCGCTGGGGCGGTGAAAGTGAAATTGCAACAGGTCGTAGGCAATACCGTCAATGCGAAATTTGCTGCCTGGGTTCACGTTCACTTGAATCGTGTGGCCATTGTTGACCATGCGCAAAGCGCCTTCTTTGTAATCCGTGGTGATGACAATACGGCCTTTAACAAACGGCCCACGAATGTCCAGGGGAGACTGTGACTTGCCTTTGGCGCAGGTGGGAAATTCTTTGCCCCATTTTTCAGGCCCCATTTCACCTTCATAGCCCCAATGAGGAGCCCCATGTGAGCCGCCTTTCTTGTCATCAGCTTTGGCGTGCTTGTCAGTGGCCTTGCCGTGGCCATCGGATTTGGCGTCTTTGCCAGCAGTTTTTTCGCCGTGGCCGTCTTTCTCGCCTTTGTCATCCTTGGCGCTCTTTGGCAAGCACTCCGACATGATGGTGACTTTTTCACCCGCAGCGGCCAAACCAATTTGGGCTGCGCAAATCGTATTTTTGCGGTTGCCAAAGTCTGAAATCTGTAATGCTTTGCGGAACGACTCGAGAGTTGCCGGGTCATTGGCGCCCTTAGTCAACATGCGCAGAGCGCCTAAGCCCACTTGGCGCTCTGCTGATAAATTCTTTTCTTTTTTGTAAGCTGCTTCTAAGTCTGAGAGCGTGGTGCCGTTGGCTAAAGCGGCTTTCACTGCTTCTAACTGCTGAACTTTGCTCTCAAGCGGCGCCATCTCTTCGCGCAAAGCCGCCACCGCTTCTTCAGCCGCTTTGACGGCCTCTTCCGAGGTCTTGGCTGTTTTTTCTGCCTCTTCAGCCGCCGCTTTGAGCTCGGTGATCTGAGGAGCCGCCGCGCCGTTTTGCTTCCAGTTAGTCCAACCGAACACACTCGCGCCTATCAAGGCGATGGCTAAAAAAACTTCAATCAGTGTTCTTTTCATAGGATTTCTCTGCAAATAAAGTCAAGGCACAGCGCCCTTGGAACCTAAGTGTATGGATTGACATCGGACGGGATTGGGGGAACTTTAGTCATGCTTACTTATCACCCCTAAAGGATATCCCACTGCCATCCGTGTCTAATAGTATTAACTCTAAGCGGTTTTTTCCAGCAATAGGGGATAGATGGACGAAACCAACGCCGTTTAAAGTTTTAGACGGGGCGTTTAGGGCGGACCAGTCGCAGTTAGTGGCACCGTTGATAGTAATGGACGCAGTGTAAATAGAGCTTCCTGTAAGTTGAAGAGTATTATTGTTGTTGCATGATCCAATCGCGTCCATTGAAGTACTTGCGCCATTTGCATTCAGAACAATATTTTTGTTAGGGAGTATGGATCCTTTGCTAGACCATGTCCCAGTCCAGGTTCCCTGCAACGAAGTCTGCAAGATGCCTTGAGCTGTTGCGGTCATCGTTTCCGATGTCTGTGTTCCAGCGTTGGTGATGGTTGCCTGGAAACTGTTTAAGGACGACTGGCTAAAGTTAGCAGAACGCGAACCCAATGTCCCGCTCTCGTAAATCCGGATACTCGCTCCATTGGTTTGAGCAGCTCCGTTGACTCCCAGTATCAAGTTCCCAGAGTAAAGATAAGGATCCGCATCGAGAGTAGGTCCTTTGAAATACCAACCGTACCATGGGGAGCTACCGCCTGAACTTGGCAAAACCAAGCTAATAAACTCTTTGCTACCAACGCCAACGCTGGCTTGGTAATACCCCTGCAACTGCGTAGCCGTAGTCCCCCCCGAATCATTGGACGAACCTCCTCCACAACTGGCTAAAACCAGCAGTAAAAAACTGCCTGCTACTTTCCTGGCAAGGGTTCGCAATAACTTGAGTGGACTCAAACAAGACGCCTTTATACAGTCACCCACCCCGCTTGGAGCCAGTGGCAATAGTGCGTACTGTAAGGCCAAGCGATGTGGTGGATGGGAGTGCCTTCAGGAAAGACGTTGGCGGTGAGGTGGTCTAGCCACTCGCCTTGGGGCTGGAGTTGCTTGCAAAATTCGGCAATCCCCGGCGCTTTCATGCGGGCGTTGTCGGAAACATCATGTGGCGTTTGTAGCGTTTTTAGTTTAAGGGGCAAGGAGCGTGGGGCGGGACTGGGAACCACTTTGCCTGAGTAGGCGTCGTGTACGCTGCCCCAGCTTCTTCCGCGCAAAGATTGGGTGATGGCTTCAATCCGGTGGCTGACCTCGTCAATGGATGTGTGGTGAAAACGTATTTGCCCTAAAACGTTGTCAAATAAAATTGCTGCGCGGTTGTGAGCACGAAGCAAAGGTTGCAAGTGCGTTAACGCGTCGCTGGTATGGCAAATGAGTTGGGTGCAGGAGACTTTCAGTGCAGGACCGTGGCGTCTGCGAAAAAGCGCAGCGGCAAATAGGTCAATGTCAAAAGTGGTGACTTTCTCAAAGCGCTGCAACCACGCGCTGGGCATCATCCAGCCCGCGCTTGCGCCAATTAAAACGAGTTCTTTAGATGGCGTTGGGATTTCCTCCAACCATTGCCCAATCTGGTTAATACTTTCTTGCCAAGCGTGTTGGTGTCTCCAAGCGTGCCAATGCCAGACCAACCCGCCCGAGGGGTTCATGGGGCGCTTGCGCGGTTGAACTGCATGACGCCGAGCTCGTCCATGGTGCGTTGTTCGCGCTTATTCCAGTGTTTTTGAACGGCCAAGCGATCGTTTTCTGCCAGCGTTTTCATCTTCAGACGGTCGGCCTCGGCCTTTTGCGTGAGGTAGGCCAAACGCTCTAAGTGGACGGTGGATTTCTCAATGTCTTGGTCAACGCGGGCTCGCAGGTTGAGCAGTTGCGACATGAACTGGCGGTGGTTCATCGCATCCGACATGCCCTTGGACTCTAAGGCGGCAGCGCCCTTGGCGCGGTATTCCTCGTACAAGCGCTCTAGGCGTTCTTGGCTGCTGTTGAGCGAGTCGCGCAGGCGCTCGGCTTCAATCGTTTGGGTGCGCAAGGTCACGAGAACTTGTTCCACACGACCTTCTAAGGCAGACCAACAAGCACGAACTTTCATAGCGACACCTGCTTTACTGCTCTAAAAGACTGCGAAGGTCAGCGCGGGTGACGGACTCATCAACGCCTGCGTGCATCTCTTGGCATAAAAATTTTTCCATCGTTTCTCGCAAAACAATAGCTTGGTCAATTTCGGGGTTCGAGCCAGCTTGGTAAGCGCCGACTTGAATTAAATCTACGTTTTGTTGGTACAAAGACCACAGCCGTCGAAAGCGGTTGGCAATTTTTAAGTCAGCAGGGGCGAGCAAGTTTTGCATCACCCGAGAAATAGAGCCGTTGAGGTCAATCGCCGGGTAATGCGCGGCGTCTGCCAACTTGCGCGAGAGCATGACTTGGCCGTCCAGGGATGCGCGGGCAATGTCCACAATCGGGTCGTTGCCGTCATCGCCTTCAGCCAAGACCGTATAAATCGCAGTAATTGAGCCGTGGCCGTGACGTCCTACGCCGGCGCGTTCAATCAAGTTGGGCAGGAGCGCAAACACTGAAGGCGGATAGCCTTTGGAAGTCGGCGGCTCGCCAATGGCCAGGCCAATTTCGCGTTGCGCATGGGCAACCCGGGTCAGGCTGTCCACCAGCATCAAGACGTCTTTGCCTTGGTCACGAAAGTGTTCGGCAATAACGTGCGTGAGGTGAGCTGCTTTGAGCCGTAATACGGGAGACACATTGGCAGGGGCCGCAATGACCACCGATTTAGCCAAGCCTTCGGGGCCCAGCGTCTCATTAATAAACGCTTGGACTTCGCGACCGCGCTCGCCGACCAAGCCAATGACAACGATGTCGGCTTTGGTAAATCGGGTAAGCATGCCCAGCAAAACGCTTTTACCCACACCCGAGCCTGCAACCAAGCCCACGCGTTGTCCGCGGCCCAAAGTCAGCAAGCCGTTAATGGCTCTCACGCCAACATCTAAAACCCGGTCAATCGGACCGCGTTCCATGGGGTTGATGGGCAAACCTAAGAGGCTGAGTTTGGTCGTGCATTCGGGTTTGGGTTTGCCGTCTAAGGGCTCGCCTTGGGCATCGATCACGCGGCCAAGCAAAGCATCGCCTAAAAAAGCATGACCGCTTTCGGACAGCACCCGCACCTGGGCTCCTGGACCAATGCCTACGGGCTCAGAAAATGGCATTAAGAAAATCGTTTTGTCAGCAAAGCCTACGACTTCCGCTTCGATGCGGTTGCCGCCATGGCCGACCACTTCGCAACATGCGCCCACGGGTGCCATGATGCCGCGGGCTTCCAAGCGCATGCCCACCAAGCGCACCAAGGTGCCGCTGCGGGCCGGGCGTTGGCTGTGGATGTGGCCGATGGCGCTGTCGGCCTCGGTGTCAAAGTCAAACATGGTGTTCGGCTTCACGCAAAATGTCGTCAATCGCCTCTACGGTGTCGTAAGCCGAAGATTCGGAGGGGATTGTCGATACATCAGTCGCAATGGGTTCACTTGGCGTAGCCATGCGCGGACGTGCATCCTCGACCGCGTTACTTGGAATCTTGTCACTGCTGATGCGCTCCGCTCCAAACGCTGTTTGCTTTTTCCATTGGGTTTCGTTCAAGGACAAGCCGCGGGCAAGGGCGGAGAGTTGGTTACCAATTAAGTCTTCCACCACCGCATCATTGGCGCTTGCGCGAACGCTGCCAGGCAAAAGCGTGTCGTTGGCTTGGAGGCGCAAACCTGGGCCCGTGTTCAAGCCGGTGCGCTCGCGCAGGCTCTGGAGCAAGGCCAAATCGGAAGGGTTTAATTCGACCAAGACGAGGGACTCATCGTGGGCTGAGAGTTCGTCCACGCAGCGCTGAACTAAACGCTCAATCGCGCGGCCGTCGAGGCTTAATTCCGCTAAAACCAGTTGCTCGGCGATATGCAAAGCCAAGCGTTTGAGCGGTTCGTAAAAAGTAGAGGCCGGTTGCTGAAGCGGTTCAAGGGCAGCTTGCAAAGCAGCAACCAAGGCGTGGTCTTGGCTTTGGGCGGCTTTCACAGAAGCCTCCATTTCCGCCTGCATCGCAACGCGGGCTTCTGCAAGCCCTTGCGCATGTCCTTCAGCACGGGCTTGCGCAAGGGCTTGTTCATTCACGGCTGCAGTGGTTGCTGCTGCTTCAGGTTGTTGCTCAGCCGATGCGTCTGTCTCTAAACCTTCTAAGGCTGGTTCACCTTCGGGTGTCGTTTCCTTTGGGAGAAGATCAGGTGTCGGGGTGTCAAAATTGGTTCGTCCAAAGGTGATGGTTTGTTCCGCCAGCCAAGGCTTAGCGACAAAGCCGTCGCTCACCGGTGGCGGATTGAGTAAGTCGGTGGCTTGCCAAACGCGGGCAGGGCGCACCTCGGCTTTGCGGACGGCAGCCTGCTTGGAGGCAGCCGCGCTTTTAGACATAGTCGGCTCCGCCGCCTAAGACCAAATCACCCGCATCGGCCAGCTTACGCGCAGCCCGCATGATGATTTTCTGAGCGTCTTCTACATCAGACAAACGCATGGGGCCTAGGGCCTCCATATCGTCTTTGAACATGCCGCGGGCACGCTCGGACATATTGTCCAAAAATTTCTTCTTGACTTCGTCGCTGGCGCCTTTGAGAGCTTTCATCATCAGATCCGGCTCTGCGTTTCGCATGATGACCTGAATACCCTTGTTGTCTACGCTGACCAAGTTGTCAAAGGTAAACATGCTGTCTTGAATTTTTTGCATCAATTCGGGGTCAAGGGTTTTCAGCCCGCCCATGACAGACGCTTCTAGCGCTGTTTTTGTCAGGTTCAAGATATTCGCAGCCGCCTTGATACCGCCAAAGCTAGAAGACTTCGACGACGAGTTGGTCGAAAACTGCTTCTTCAAAATCGCTTCGAGTTCTTCCATGGCAGAGGGTTGAACGGTTTCTAAACTCGCAACGCGTTGAATCACTTCAGAACGGGTTTCAGGAGGCAGGTAGTTCAGCACATCGGCCGCCACCACGTTTTCCAAAACCGACAAAATAATTGCCACCACCTGAGGGTGTTCGGCCTGAATCATGTCGGCAATCGAACGTGCGTCCATCCAGTTCAAAATCTCCAAGCCTTTGCTGGCGCGGCCAGGGTTAATACGCCCTAAAACAGAGGCCGCTTTGTCATCGCCCAAAGCACGTTTAAAAACTTTTTCAACGTAGTCGGAAGTACCCAAACCTAAACTGGTTTGTTTCTTAATGGTGGCCACAAAATCGTCAAGCACCGTGTTGACCGCTTCTTGGGACAAATCGGCAACCTGCACCATCGCAGCACCCAGCGCCTGAACTTCTTTGGGGTTCAAAAAGCTAATGATGTTGGAGGCCTGTTCTTCTCCGAGCAAAAGCATCAAGACGGCGGCACGTTGGGTGCCAGTCATCGACGCCATCTCCTTGCGAAGGACTTCGTCGTTTGCGGCTTTGTTATCGGTTGCTGCGTCTGCCATTTTGATTTGCTCCCACAGGGGAATATCAGCCGGGTTTAATCATGTTCTTCAGAACGCTGGCTACGCGTGCTGAATCATCGGAAACAATCATACGGATCAAAGCCACTTTGTCATCATACGTATTCGCAGTATCGAGCATTTCAGCAGAGATATTGGGCTTCTTAGGCTTCATTTTCGCCTTCATTTCTTCCAGTGTCTCGTTTGGTCCCATTTCCATCGTGGCCGCAGTTTCGGCTTCCAAGGCGGCGGCTTCTGCAGCAATTGCGTCGGCTTGGGCTTGCTGAACTGCGACAGCGGCAGCTTCAGCAGCCTCTTTGTCACGGTTCATCATGTGCATCACCACGGGGCGAACCACGACCATCAAGAAGGCCACGAACAACAAACCTAAGAATCCTGATTTGATGTTGGTCATGGTGGACTCATCTTTGTGCCAAGGAATGCTCAAATCCATCGGATCTTCGGGCTCAAACTGGGCCTGCACTACGCTGACCACGTCTTTACGCGCTTCGTCAAAGCCAACGACGCCACGCACGAGTTGTTGCATACGCTCCACTTCTTCAGGCGTGTAAGGGTTAGGCGTTGCGGGCTGGTCTTCGCCTTTGTCGTTCTTAGGTTGCGCCGTAGGAGGGCGCTCGTTAATCACCACGGCTACGCTCAGGCGTTGAATTCCCCCAGTAGCGCTCTTAGTATGGCGCACAGAGCGGTCCATTTCATAGTTACGGGTGCTGCGAGAAGCAATCGTGCTGCGCTCGTCCGTTGCCGTACCCGTTGCTGGGGTAGTAGCGGTGTTTAAGGTCGTTGTTGGCGCAGGCGGGGCGGTGTTGGAAAGGGTTCCAGGAATACCGGCCGCCTCTTTGGCACTGTTGCGGTCTTCGCTGTTGACTTCAGAGCGGGTTTTAGGGCCCTTGCCTTGGGTGTCAAAGTCTTCAATCGTGGTTTCAGTTTGGCTGAAATCAAGGCTCAAGTTCACTTGCGAGCGCACG